>NZ_AUTH01000022.1:0-44310 GCF_000497975.1 Pseudoalteromonas sp. TB41
TGGTGGGTCATGATGGACTTGAACCATCGACCAATGGATTAAAAGTCCACTGCTCTACCAACTGAGCTAATGACCCGCTCTGGTTTACTTATAAAAAGTAAGGCTGCGTAAATCCGCCGATTATAACCATTCAGTAAAGAATGGTGGGTCATGATGGACTTGAACCATCGACCAATGGATTAAAAGTCCACTGCTCTACCAACTGAGCTAATGACCCGCTCTGGTTTACTTATAAAAAGTAAGTACGCGTAAATCCGCCGATTGGACCATTCTAATATAAAAAGAATGGTGGGTCATGATGGACTTGAACCATCGACCAATGGATTAAAAGTCCACTGCTCTACCAACTGAGCTAATGACCCGCTCTTTTTGTCGCATTTCGAGTGGGGTTACCATTCGTTTGCTGCGGGCGCTTATAATACTTATTTATAAAATGAGTGCAACCGAAATTGTCTCTTTTTTTAAGTTTTTATGTCTAGTTGAGCAATTTTAGACCGCTTATGACAAAAAGCAGTCTAATCAAGCATCAACATTTATTTTGATAAGCGATCTGTGGCTAATTTAGCAGCAGTTGTACTTGGGTACTGATTGATAAGCTCATTCAGTATTTTTTGTGCTTCTGCCTTCAAACCTTGCTCTTGTAAAAGTGTACCAAGCTTTAACATCGCATCTGGGCGTTTATTTGAATTTGGAAATTCGTTAACAACTACTTTAAAGTGCTCGGCTGCTTTTACACCGTCATTTTTAATCGTTAATAGTTGTCCCAGCCAATAATGTGCGTTTGAGGTGTACACTGAATTTGGATACGTTGTTAAGAACGCTTGAAATTCTGGAATAGCTTGGTCGTAGCGTTTATCTTTCATTATAAGCGCAACAGCACGTTCGTACGCTTCGTTTTCAGATAAATCGCTGCTGTAGCTCTGCTCATTACTTGGCTGTGTGTAGTCTGTTGTAGGCGCTGGAACGGTCGGCTTTGCATACGCTTGGCTAACACGGTTCTCAATTTCTTGATAAAGCTCGCGTTGACGCTGGAGTACTTTTTCAAGCTTATAGCTTTGCTCTTCAGTTACTCCGCGTATTTGACTAACTTCATCTTGCAGTAAATTGAGCTGTTGCTGTAACTCTACTTGTAAAAAATTACGCTGTTGCATCATACTTTCAAGTGTTGCTAAACGCTTTTCAATGCTTGACTGTGAACTTGCAGCTTCTGAAACAGGAGCGGGAGCAGCCATTAACTGGGTGCTCCCGCTCAATATCATGGCTGCCAAAATAATTTTCGGCTTCATAATATCTCTTATCTTAGTAAACTAGTACCGCACGGCGGTTTTTAGCGAAAGCTGCTTCTGTGCGAGTCTTAACCATTGGCTTTTCTTCGCCGTAGCTAACTACTGACATTTGGCTTGCAGAAACACCTAAGCTTTGTAGGTATTTTTCAACTGCTTGTCCACGGTGCTCACCAAGTGCAATGTTGTACTCTGGCGTACCGCGCTCATCTGCGTGGCCTTCAATTAATACTTTAACAGAAGGATTTTTAACTAAAAACTCAGCGTGTGCACGAAGTAAGTCTGCATATTTGCTTTCAACTGTCGCTTTATCAAAGTCAAAGTAGATAATTTGCTCTTGACGAAGCGCTTCGTACTTTTGACGAAGTTGCTCTTCTGCTTGTTGCTCTGGCGTCATTGTGGCTACTTCAACTGTATCCGTTGTTGTTTGCTCAACAGTTGCTTGGTTTGACTGGTTAGCTGCATTTTCGTCGATATCTGAAGATGAGCTACAAGCTGCTAGTGTCATTACTGGCACAGCAATTAGCAGGCCTTTAAGTATTTTGTTAAGTTGCATTGAGTAGATTCCTATTTTGAGTAAACCAGCAATTATTACTGTAAATATGGCGACCAAGCCGGTGCCTTTACTTGTCCATCAAGCACAGGTAAACGTGCTTTAAAACGGCCGTCCATCGATACTAGCGCAAGTACCTGTTTATTATTGTGGAGCGTGCTGTATATAATCATCGAGCCATTCGGCGCTATGCTCGGTGATTCGTCAAGGCGAGTTCGTGTTAAAACTTGAAACGCACCTGTAGCCAACTCTTTCTTAGCAAGATGATACTGTCCGTTAGTACGGTTTACCATCACTAATTCTTTTCCGTCTGGCGAAATAGAACCCGCTAGGTTCATGTCACCGTCAAAGGTTAATCTTTGCGTTCTGCCAGTTTTTAAATTTAACTTATAAATCTGAGCATTACCACCCCTTTCCGACGTAAATACTATATCTTCACCATTTGGGTACCACGAAGGTTCGGTATCTATACTACGATGGCGTGTTAATCGCGTCTCTTTACGTGTTAGTAAGTCTAATAAGTAAACCTCAGTTGCACCAGTTTTATCTTTTGACAGCACTAGCAGTAACTTTTTACCATCTGGCGAGAACTGCGGCGCGCCGTTAATTCCCTTGTAGCTGGTGATCAATTCGCGTTTACCCGTATAAATGTCTTGAATGTAAATTTGGCTCTGGCGATTTTCAAAGGTTACATACGCTAACTTAGTACCGTCAGGTGACCAAACCGGTGACATTAATGGCTCTTTTGAACGCAATAATACTTGTTCATTAAAACCATCGTAATCAGCAACCACTAACTGATAAGGCTTTTCTTCGGTATCACGTACAATAACATAGGCTATTTTTGTTAAAAACGCGCCTTTTTCGCCAGTTAGCTTTTCATAAATAACATCACTAATGCGGTGCGAGTATCGACGAAATCCAGTTTCACCAATTACGCTTTGACGTGCTTCTAAAATATGGTCTTGGCTTTGAACAAGCTTACCGTTGCTCATCATTTGTGTTTCACCGCCAGTAATTTGGCCGCGAATAACATCAACAAGCTCATAACGTACTAAGTAACGTCCGTTGGTTTGCTGTTCTACTTCACCCACTAAAACCGCTTCAACGCCTTTATTAACCCAAGCGCCGTAATCAATATCGCCGTCTTTATGTGGTTGTTGAGGCATTTGTGAAACACTAACTGGCTTAAATTTACCACTGCGCATTAAATCAGCAGCAATAACATCGCTAAGCTGCTCTGGAATAGGGCCAATACCTTGGTATTTAAAAGGCACAATCGCAATCGGTCTTGCACCGTCTATACCTTCAGTAATAACAATTTCAAGTGCCGCGTGTGCAACGCCCTGAAACCCTAATATTAAAACTAAACAGGCTATTTTAATTTTGTTAAACATGTCATCCCTTAAAACTCTGGCGCGATGGTTATATTAATATTCTTTAATTGTTCGAATACGTCTTTATCTTTCGATACCGGTAATGTGTCAGCCATGCGAACCGCTCTTAAAGCAGCTTCACACACTAACTTATCACCGCCTAACGACTTAACCTGCGTAACCAAGCCATTAAACCCAAGACGGAGATTAATGCGGCATTGCTGGTTTTTCATTTTTTCATCAATTAATAAGTTTTGCTGAATACGCGCCATAATTAATGCACGGTATTTATCAACTTCACTCACTACTTGCTGTTGACGTATTTTATTACGAGCAGCCTGCTCTTTGGCAAGTTGCTCTTGCAGTATTTGTTCTTGCAATGCTTGCTGACGTTTACGCTCAGCTTCTTCAGCACGTTTTTTACGCTCTTCTTCCGCTTTTTTAAGCGCGGCTTCTTCGGCTTTGCGTTTGTCGGCAGCCGCTTTAGCAGCATCTTCAGCCTCTTGCTTTTGCTTTTGCGCTTGTTTGGCCTTTGCTCGCTCACGTTGTTCTATTTCGCGGGCTTTTTTAGCTTGAGCTTCGGCTTCAGCTCTTTCTTTCTCTTTAGCTTTGCGCTGCTGCTCTAGCTTTTTAATGCGTCTTGCTTCAGATTCACTTTGCTTACGTGCGTCTGCTGCGCGGCGCTCTAAATCACGAATGCGTTTATCTTCAGCGCGCTTTTTATCTTCTTCTTTTTTGCGTAACTCAGCAATTTTTTGCTCAACCTGCTGTTGATCCACGGTCACAGCAGACACCGCATTTTCTGGCTCAGGAATGGCGGCATTAAGCGTCACTTCCATTACTTTAGGTTTAGGTGGATGAATGTTTGCTGATGCATACAAAAATCCCCCTAATGCTAAATGCAGTATTACTGATTTGATTAACGACGTATTCATATGACTACTTGGTCCCCTCAAAGGATTCGGTCATTAAGCCTACCGATGGTACACCTGCATTTTTCAAAAAATCCATGAGCAGTAACACTTCTTGATACGACACTTTGCCTGAGCCTTTAATCATTACTGGAGTATCAGGGTTTTTCATTAGTTGTAGTTTAATTACAGCGGCTACATCTAATGCTTCCATTGGCTCTTCCGGATCAGTACCTATGCTTACATAATACTTACCTTGCGAATCAATAGAGGCAATAATGGGCGGCGTATCTTTGGTATCAACCAAGTCTGACTCTTCCATTTTTGGTAGGTCTACTTTTACGCCATGGGTTATCAATGGCGCAGTGGCCATAAATATAATAAGCAACACCAACATTACATCAATGTATGGTACTACATTAATTTCTGCGACTGGGCGACGCTTTTTACGCTGGTACATTCGCTTGAGCCTCTATTTGGGTAGCTGCTTGACGGTGTAAAATATTGGCAAATTCTTCCATAAAGTTAATGTAATGAGATTCTAACTTTTCAACTTTATTAGCAAATCGGTTATAGGCAATAACGGCAGGAATAGCCGCAAATAAACCCATTGCTGTTGCAATCAAAGCTTCTGCTATACCTGGTGCAACCATTTGTAAGGTTGCTTGTTTTACTTCACCTAAGGCAATAAAGGCATTCATAATACCCCATACTGTACCAAACAAACCTATGTAGGGGCTAATTGACCCAACGGTTGCTAAAAACGATAAGCTTGATTCTAGTTTTTCTATTTCACGAGAAAGCGCAACCCGCATTGAACGGTGCGTGCCTTCCATAACAATGCCTGCACTTTGAAAGGTATTTTTTTTGTGGCGTGCAAACTCTTTAAAACCTGAGGTGAATAACGCTTCAATACCCGTTGATTGACCACCGCGTGATGAAATTTCGTTATATAACTTACTTAGGTCAACACCAGACCAAAAACGTTGCTCAAATTTTTTGGCATTTGCTAAGGCGTCAGAGATGGCTTTTTTACGTTGAAAAATAATAGCCCACGACATAACCGACATAGCAACCAACGCTAGCATTACTAATTGCACAAGCAAACTGGCTTCTAGAATTAGATCTAAAAAATTAAGCCCTGATCCCACGTTAAACTCCTAAATAATTAAAAACATCAAATTGATTTATTTGAGTAAGGTAACTTTGTAACACATTAGCCACCATTAAAGTTCAGCTAGTGTATCTAGTGTATTTCCTGCTGACAACGATATTGCTGTGAATAGCCAACAAAAAACGTTAAAAAAAATAGTTTTACTACTTAACTCTTGTTTTACTGTATAAATAAATAACAATAAAGCTATCTGTAAGCCCGCTTAATTTCACTAAAGAGTCACAAAAATACGCTGTTTATTCAAAATTAATGCATAAGCACTCATAAACACTACACGCTTACCTTAACGTAATAGTAAAACTAATACCGAACGTTTATATGTTAATATACATAAACAAAGCATTTCATTAACTTATAGAATTAATGGTTAATTAACATGCAACATTAAGTAAAAACAGAAAACCCCTGCTATTAGTTTTTTTAATCTGAAAATATAAATTTTCTAGTTTGAACAAATTCTGCCGCTTCGGTATTATTCTCCCATACCGAGCTAGCGCATTAAATGAAAGCTATTTCATTGAATCCAGTTCTTCGTAATATGATTTATTTCGTATTACTTTTTTACTTCTTGGGGTATGACCTCAATAAGTAAAACGTAGTTCCCTAGATTACTTCCTTAAACTTGTTGTTTGCCCGCATTATTTGCGGGCTTTTTTTTGCCCGCAATTTGTCAAATCAGCTACACTCGGCCTCAGTAACGTTACAGCAGGCGCACAATAGCCTGATATGTCTTAACGCTCAGTGAATTATTGGCAAAGTAAAATACGTCTAAATTTAGCCTTTGCTTATACTAAAAAGCCACTGTCGTTAAAATGACAGTGGCTTTAGAAAGAGTCTAGTTATTCTGGTTATTTAATCTTTTTAGGTAACAAGCCAAAATGGTGGTACGCATTATCAGAGACAATTCGCCCTCGCGGCGTACGCTGAATAAATCCTTGTTGAATTAAAAAGGGTTCAATCACATCTTCTATGGTTTCTTTCTCTTCGCCTATTGCCGCGGCTAAGTTGTCAAGGCCAACAGGGCCACCCATAAACTTTTCGATGATGGCGAGTAAATATTTACGATCCATGTAATCAAAACCGCTTTTATCAACGTCAATCATGTCGAGGGCTTGTTGGGCCACCTCAGCATTAACCGTACCGTCTGACTTTACTTGGGTGTAATCGCGCACTCGGCGCAATAAACGATTTGCAATACGTGGCGTACCGCGCGAACGTTTGGCTATTTCGGCCGCGCCATCGTCACACATTTCTAAACTAAGATAATGCGCTGAGCGCCCCACAATATGCGATAAGTCTTCCACAGAGTAAAACTCTAAGCGCTGCACAATACCAAAACGGTCACGCAGTGGAGAAGTTAATGATCCCGCACGGGTAGTTGCACCAATGAGTGTAAATGCGGGTAAATCAAGCTTAATAGAACGCGCTGCAGGGCCTTCACCTATCATAATATCGAGCTGGTAATCTTCCATTGCCGGGTAGAGTATTTCTTCAACTTGCGGGCTCAAACGGTGAATTTCATCAATAAACAGTACATCACCTTCTTCAAGGTTAGTGAGCAATGCGGCTAAATCGCCCGCTTTTTCAAGCACAGGCCCAGACGTGGTTTTAATATTTACGTTTAATTCGTTCGCCACAATATTAGCAAGCGTGGTTTTACCTAAGCCTGGTGGGCCAAATATCAATAAGTGATCCAACGCTTCGCTACGACTGCGCGCAGCTTCAATAAATATTTCCATTTGTTGCTTAACATGCGGCTGACCACGATAGTCGGCCAGTAACTTAGGCCTAATAGCACGGTCTATGGTGTCTTCGTTGGTTTTTTCAGCAGCATCTATTAAGCGATCAGCTTCGATCATAATTTACTCACAGCATTGATTTCAAAGATTCTTTAATTAGAACTTCAGTCGACATATCGGGTTTGCTTACTGATTTTACTGCTTTTTGCGCTTGTGGCAATTTATAACCGAGCGCCACTAATGCCGAAACCGCATCATCGGCCGCATTATTGGCTATAGTTGCATCGCTCGCAGGCTCTATTACGGCGCTATCGCTAAATGGGGTAAATAAGTCATTACCCCAATTTTTTAATCTGTCTTTCATTTCGAGCACTAAGCGCTCTGCGGTCTTTTTGCCCACCCCTGGCAGTTTAACCAAGGCAGTGGCATCTTCATTGTTTACACAACTTACAAACTGCTGCGCCGACATGCCCGACAAAATGGCTAAGCCTAATTTAGGCCCTACTCCATTGGCTTTTAACAGCTCTCTAAATAACGCACGTTCGGTTTTATTATTAAAGCCAAACAATAACTGTGCGTCTTCGCGTACTACAAAATGAGTGTACACAATGGCGTTGTCGCCTACTTTAGGCAAATCGTAAAAACAGGTCATTGGCATTTGTACTTCGTAGCCAACGCCGCTCACTTCTAAGAGTATTTCTGGGGGCTGTTTTTCAACTAACACGCCGTTTAAGCGACCTATCATTGTTATTTCCTTAGACGTCCTCTAACGGTTTTGCTTGCGCTACCCGCTAGTTTTATTAAATTTTGTTCAGAGTGGGCATGGCAAATTGCAATTGCAAGCGCATCCGCCGCATCGGCTTGCGGCGTACCTGGCAGTTTAAGTATGTTTTTAACCATATGTTGAACTTGCGATTTATCTGCCCCACCGTTACCCACAACGGCTTGCTTTATTTGCCGTGCTGAGTATTCAAAAACCGGTAAGTCGGCCATAGAGGCACCGACAATCGCAGCACCACGGGCTTGACCTAGCTTTAAAGCAGAATCAGGGTTATGCGCCATAAATACTTTTTCTATAGCAAATGTTTCAGGCGAAAATTGCTCTATAAGTTGCGTAATGCCCTGGTAAATCATTTTAAGTCGGGTGGGAAAGTCATGATCGGCTAATTTAATACAGCCACTGCCTAAGTATGAAAACTTGGCACCTTGATGCGCAACCACACCGTAACCCGTTAAACGCGAGCCCGGATCGATCCCTAAAATTATGGCCAAACAGCACTCTCATTATTGTTATTTATTAATAGTGCTAATAATGCCAGAGCACTGTATAAATTACCAGTACAAAGCAAAAACAAAAATGCCTACTTAAAAAGTAGGCATTTAAACGCTATTTGGCTGGAAAGTTTACGCCAATGCGCGTACTAAGCCTTGGGTATTTTGTTTAAGCGTACGGGCAATCATAAAATAGCCTAACCCAGCTACAAACACGCCGCCAGCAGCGGGGCCTATAATCCAAATATTAGGATGCAGCTTACCCGCTAAATCAAACATTTGCTGCTGAACAATCAATAACGCAATATCGCTGAAAAATGCAGCCACCAGTCCGGCTAAACCGCCCAGTAATAAAAACTCATACAAGGTGGCATTTTTGATTAATCGGCTTTTAGCGCCCAAAGTACGCAGTATCACAATTTCTTGCATCCGCTCACCTAAGCTTGCTTGCACCTGCGATATAAGTACCAACGCGCCACACAACACCACAATAGCCAGTACAAAGCCAATAGCTAACGACACTTGCTCAATAGTCGATTGAATTTGTCTAACAAAGTTGTCTACATCAATCGCTGTAATAGTAGGGTATGCTCGCAATAGCTGGCTAAAATCGCGCTTTTGCTCAGGCTCAATACGTACTGATGAAATATACGTGGCCGGAAAGCTGTTCAACACATCAGGGCTTAAAATAATGAAAAAGTTAGGTTTAAGCGTGGCCCAATTAACTTTACGTACACTGGTAATTTTAGCGTCGAACGACTGCGCACCAATTAAAAACGTGAGGGTATCGCCCATTTTCACATCAAGGCGCTTCATCATCGACTCTTCAAGTGAGGCCTCAGCTACTGCGTCATCGCCAAACCACTGGCCATCGATAATGTCATTTTGTGAAGGGACTTCGTCAAGCCAAGTTAAGTTAAGCTCGCGGCCAATGCCTGAGCGGGCTTCTTCGTCTTTTTTCTCGTTGTCTTGCAATGACACTTCACGTGCTACTGCTTCGCCATTTACTGCATTCACGCGGCCACGAATCGTTGGGTAAAACTCCGACACTTGAATGCCTTTTTGCGCTAAGTATTCATTTACCGGATCCAGCTCATTTTGCGTAATATTAACCAAAAAGGCATTAGGTGCATCGCTTGGTAACTGAGACTGCCAATCCGAAATAATGTCGTTTTTTAGCACAATTAAAAACAACAGTAATTTAATCGCTAGCGAAAAACTGATTAGCTGCACCGCGTTAACGTTGGCACGTTTTTGAATAGACGCAATAGCCAACGACCAGCTGTTACCTGGCTTTAAGCCAAGCTTTCGGCCCCCGCCAAATATTAATTTAGAAATTAAAAACAACACTAAAATAAGCGCAAGCGTTGAGGCAAATAAAATAAGGGTAATTTTAATATTGTTACTAAATAACCACATTAATAAAAATACCGTTAAGGCGCTAAGTCCTAAATGGATTTTACTTACCGCAAGGCGATCGCCTAAATTACGGCGAAGCACTCTAAGTGGTGGAATATCAAATAAATCTAACAATGGCTTAATAGAAAACATAACCGCACAAATAACCCCGGTGCTAATGGCCACTAACCACGGTTTAAACCCTGCCATAGGCAGTTCGGTTCCCATGCTTTTTGCAAGGTAACCAGTTGCAACTTCTTGTAAGCCGTAACCAATAGCAAGGCCAACAACTACCGCCATGGTACACACCATTAATAAGTGCATAAGGTAAATTTTGCGGATTATATCGCGGCTGCCGCCTAAAGTTTTCATCATTGCGACAGGGTCGTATTGGCGCTCACAATAACGTTTAGCTGACACCGCAATGGCTACTGCAGCTAAAATAATGCCCAGCAAACCTGCTAACAATAAAAAACTTTCGGCTCTGTTTAAGCTATTTGAAATAGGAGACTGGCGGTCTTTTACACCATACCAGTTTTGGTTTTCTTTGAGTTGCGGCTTTAACCAATCGTAAAAACTATTGATGTCGTTTTCATCACCTGCATATAACTGGCGGTAAAATACACGACTGCCTGGCTGTATTACTTCGGTTTTTGCCACATCATCTATGTTTATGAGCACCCTACGGCTACTAGAGAACACATTAAATGGCGCATCGGGTTCTTCTACAATCACCTTTTCAACATTAAATAACGCGGCACCTAATTCAACTTGGTCGCCTACGTTTATGTTTAAGCTATAAAAAACTGACTCACTTAACCATACGTTACCAGGGCTTGGCGCACCGGGTGCAACCTCAGTTTGAGCATTCAAACCCGACTTAACTTTCAATTGGCCTTTAAGCGGGTAACTGTTTGATGCAGCCTTTACCGAGCTAAACTGCATTTGATCGTTTGCAAACAGCATAGTGTCAAAGTACACCATTTGTGCAGTTTGTAAGTTTTGTTGTTCTGCTTTGGTTATAAAGGCGGTATCTATGGCGTGATTGCTGGCAAGAACACGATCTGCTGCTATAAATGCACTGCTTTTTTGCGCAATACTTTGTGCAATTCGCTCAGTTACCATAGATAAGGTAAGTACGGTTAATACCGCCAGTGCAATGGCTGCGCTTATTACGGTTAGTTCACCACGGCGAAACTCACGAGAAAATAGTTTAAGCGCTAATTTAGCCCACATTTGCCATTTCCTCTGTTGAATTTTGTACCAGCTCCCCCGCCTCTATTTGAATAATGCGTTCACATTTTTGCGCTAAGGCTTCATCGTGAGTGACTAAAATGAGGGTTGTTCCGTTTTGCTTATTTAAATCAAATAATAACGACTCAATCATATGGCCATTTTTGCTATCTAAGTTAGCTGATGGCTCATCGGCAAACAATATTTTTGGCGAACCCACAAACGCACGGGCAATCGCAACACGCTGCTGCTCACCACCAGATAACTGCGACGGGTAATGATCAACCCGATGGCTTAAGCCTACTTTTTCAAGCAAAGCGAGCGCTTGTTCTTTGGCGTCTTCTTTACCTGCAAGCTCTGCTGGTAGCATCACGTTTTCAAGTGCAGTTAAACTTTGTACCAACATAAAAGACTGAAATACAAAGCCAACTTTTGCAGCTCTGAGT
Source organism: Pseudoalteromonas sp. TB41 (assembly GCF_000497975.1). Taxonomy (NCBI): domain Bacteria; kingdom Pseudomonadati; phylum Pseudomonadota; class Gammaproteobacteria; order Alteromonadales; family Pseudoalteromonadaceae; genus Pseudoalteromonas; species Pseudoalteromonas sp. TB41. The sequence continues at coordinate 11,386 of NZ_AUTH01000022.1, forward strand.
GCGGCCCGCGCTTCTTCGTCTAATTCGTGCAGCGGCTCCCCATCTAACATTACTTCGCCGCTGCTTGCCGTATCAAGCCCTGCTAATAAACTTAATAAAGTGGATTTACCTGAGCCCGACGTGCCAACAACAGCAACAGACTCACCGTGCTTGACATTAAAGCTGATGTCGCTGAGGATGGACAACTCACCTTCAAGGGTAGATACAACTTTAGACAAACCATTTACTTGAATTATATTTAATTGAGAAAGCGCTGACATATGACTCATTCAATCCTACGTTTTGTATTTATTTTATTTTTAGTTATTAACCCGCTTACTGCGGCAGCTAACAACACGATTTTAATACTTGGTGACAGTTTAAGCGCAGCCTATGGCTTAAAACAAGAACAAGGCTGGGTGCAATTGTTACAAGATAAATACGATGCCGAGCAACGTAATATCAATTTAGTTAATGCCAGTATTAGCGGTGAAACCACTGGTGGCGCCCTGCGCAGACTTGATGCATTACTTGAGCAATATCAACCAACTCATGTGCTCATAGAGCTTGGCGCTAATGACGGTCTACGCGGTTTTCCAGTTACTAAAATGCAAGACAACTTGACCGCTCTAATTGAAAAAAGCCAAGTAATAGATGCACAAACCGCGCTAATGGAAATTTATATTCCACCTAACTATGGCCCACGTTACAGTAAAATGTTCACCGATAGCTTTGCCAGTGTTAGCAAAGCCACAGGCTCGTATTTAATGCCGTTTTTTGTACTTAAAGTAGCAGGCAAAAGCGAGCTAATGCAAAACGATAACTTACACCCTAACAAAACTGCGCAACCAATACTACGAGATGAAATGTATAACACGATCAACCAGTGGTTAAATAAAGAGTAAAGCCGTGTAAAACTTCTGGCGCAAGCGCTTATTATTAAACGCTTGCGCAATAAACATCCAAACAAACAAATGCTTATTGATTTTTTTAAAAATACACGTACTATTGCAGTCGAAGTCGGTATGTGGCGCAGCTTGGTAGCGCACTGTCATGGGGTGGCAGGGGTCGAGAGTTCGAATCTCTCCATACCGACCATTTAAATCCCTTCAAAACTTAGTTTTATTCAATAAAAACCATTTTCCTTTCGTACTAGCTAATTTAATAATAAAAATATCGCATATTTGTCGCACCAACCAATTTATTGACTGTTTTCCTGCTTTTTGATTTCAGAGGTATTGAGATTATGTGACCCCACAGTTAAATACTTTTCAAATAATAAAGAAGCACGTAACTGCTTTAATTATTGATGTATTGGTTTGAGGTCATTGATATTGCAGCTGTGAGTAGCCACTCGATATTATATATCTGGAGTTTAGGTTTAACTCTTTTACGCTATTTAAATTGAGTTTAAAAATAAAAACTCTTGATTCTTAAATAAATAATTTAAAAAATACATCTGCTTTTTTTGCAAGAACTTTTTAATGGCTGACCTTTTTCTTCACGACTTTCCTTGATTAAGTATTTTTATTGCATGTTCATGCCCATTTTCAGCCGCTTTTTTTAAATAATAATCCCCATAAATACTATTTTTTAATGGGGAATCACGCAGGCCATATATTCCGAAAAAAAGATAATATAAGTTCTTATACATATCATTTGAAAAACCTCGCTTTTCAGCCCTGTTCGATAGATAAGAAACCATTTTAGCTAACGACTCTGAGTCATTCTTTCTTATTGCTTCATCTAAAGTCAATTGACCTAATAATATAGCGGCCTCATCATCACCCACATCAGACGCTTTACGTAAGGAGTTTTTTAAAAAAGCAATATCACCATATTTTCCAAGTTGATATGCATAATATAAATTTACACTAGAATCTAAAATACCTTTTTCAAAAGATGACTCTAATAGCTTGGTTCCTTCATATATGTCTTCTGCTTTTTCACTTGTAATTAAAAAACTACCCAGGATATGCTTTGCTCTAATATTTCCTAAATACGATGAAATTGAAAGCATTTTTTTAGCTTTTTTATAATCTGGATTTTGCTTATATGCTCCCAAATATAAAACGTAACCAGATAGAAAATAGGCAGTGCTGTCATTCTGCAATATTCCTTGCTCTAGTACATTAGAAACATCTTTCCATTCGAGCTCTTGCTGAGCGTCAATATCATCTTTTATCAAATCTAAAGTAACATTCTCACTACAATTACCTTTTGCTTGATAGCAAACCAATAACAATATAAAAAATAAAATTTTACTCACTTAATCTCCCCGGAAGTCCCTTGGAATGATTGAAAATAGACCCTGTAAGAAAAGAAAAAGGGTCAAATTTTGACTTCAGACATCACAATTCTTAACTGTTCAGTAATCGCTTTTAACTACCTTCCAAACTATAACAAAATAGCACTTAAAAAATCCTTGGATAATTTCATGGACTAAAACTTTGCTTGCATACGACACGGCGACAAAGCGGCTGCCGTTTGTGTTAAGACTTCAGGCAAAGTTTATTTTGGTAGCCAGTGCTACACATAAATAGGCGTTTGATAAAAATCCTTAAGCTTATTTACTTTAGTTGCTTTATATGAAGGCAAAGCGAAGGTGTTACTCACAATGGTGCTGTTTTTAAGCACGTGTTGTTTTAACTTTTCTTCAAGCGCTGCCATACCAGCAGATAACATACCAGAGAAGACGCTTTACTAAAATCAGCACTTTTAAAGTCGTTACGATAAAGTGTAAGGTTATTTGAACCCAAGCTATACTTAATAAGCATTACAACCAACATTCCCCACCCCAAACCTAAATAAATGCACCTTTTTCAACCATGATGACTCGCTAAAATATAAGAAAAAATCATTAAAATGAGCATTTAAATAACATGATCTTTCGCTAGATTTGCTGTTCATTACTTGTTCGACTATTACTATATTATGGGAACTAAATTTACTTGCGGGATGCTTGATGAACCTTAAAAAAGTAAATAAAAAATCTAACTCACCAAGTTTAACTGTAAATATGGATGAAGCATTTTTAACTCAACTAGTTAATTGTTTACCCATGGGGGCAATGGTAGTTAATACTGATGCTCAGATCCTTTTTGCCAATAATCAACTGTCTGAAATACTGGGCTATGAGGATTCAGAACTCATAGGGATGAACATAGATAGTTTACTTCCAGCTCAATTTAAAGCCAATCATACCCACTTGATGAGTCAGTTTTTTGCTAACCCTCGAAAACGCTTAATGGGTGAAGGCCGTGAGTTATTTGCGAGTCAAAAAAGTGGTAAGCAAATCCCAATTGAAATAGGTTTAAACCCAATACACGGACAACAAGAATTAGTTTTAGCCACACTGGTTGATATATCGCAAAGGCTGCGCGCTAATAATATGTTTCAACGCTCTATTCAAGCTGCACCACATGGTGTGTTAATAGTTGACCAAGCGGGCATTATTCAAGCGGTTAATCAATCGTTATGTAAATCTTTTGGTTACAGTGAAATAGAACTACTCGATAAAAAAATGGAAATGTTATTACCGCAGCGCTACCAAGGGCATCACTCAGCACTTCGTCATTCATTTCACCGTGAACCCAGTGTAAGAAGTATGGGAGTAGGTAGAGATTTAACCGCGTTACACAAAGACGGTAAAGAATTCCCGGTTGAAGTAGGCTTGAGTCCTTTTATAAACACCAATGATGAAGACATGGTGTTTGTCTCGTTGTTAGATATAACAGAACGAAAACAAATGGAAACTGAGCTAAAAGAAAATAACACTAGCCTGAAAGAGTTTACCTATGTGGCCTCTCATGATTTACGCTCTCCATTGCGTGGCATTTCAAACTTAATTGAATGGATAAAAGAAGATTTAGGCACTACCACGCCTGAAGTAGAGTACAACTTAACGCGTATTGATGATCGTATTCATAAAATGGAGACGTTAATTGATAATTTATTGGCCTATGCAAGAGCTGGCAAAGCTACCCTAGATACTCAAGTAATCGATATGCATAAATTAATCTCTAACGTCACCGAACTGTTAGATTTACCGGCTGGAATGAAGCTTCATAAAGACATTCAATTAAATACCATCGTCACTGCATGGACGCCGCTTGAAACCGTTGTTCGCAATTTGTTAAGTAATGCCATTAAACATCACGACAGTGAAGAAGGAAGTATAAAAATTCGTTGTGTAGCAGAAAATACGCTTTGCCATATCACTGTGACTGATGATGGCCCCGGTATACCACCAGAAGCTTACGAACGTATTTTTAGTTTATTTCAAACAACCTCTGACGATAAGTCAGGCTCAGGTATTGGGCTGTCTATTAGCCGGCGTCTGGCACAAGCTCATGGTGGGCGCATTTCCGTTAGCTCAAATGAACCGCAAAAAGGGTCTACATTTCATGTTTGGTGGCCGCGCTTTGCAAGGAAAGAGAATTTATGATCAAAAATCTATCTATACTGCTTGTTGAAGACGATGATGTTGCCGCGGAAGCCGTAACAAGAAGCCTAAAAAAAGTGGATCCTAAAATTAAAATAATTTGGAAACAAAATGGAAAACTTGCGTTAGATGCGTTACGAGAAAAAGCACAACAAAAAGTAATATCAGAGCCCTACTTAGTATTGCTAGACCTGAATATGCCAGTGATGAATGGGTTTGAATTTTTAGAGCATATTCGTAAAGATAAAAAATTAAACGATACTGTTGTATTTATACTCACGACCTCCAATGAGGATAACGATCGTACTCGCGCGTACCATAACAACGTAGCAGGTTACATGGTTAAACATGCAATTGGCCCGCAGTTTGCCAAATTAGCGACACTTATGGATGCTTATATACATGCCGTTGAGCTTGAATAAGCTATTTTGCAAGAGATATGGATATGATAACTTCAATAGATAATTTTGAAACCTGCGACAGTATTAACCTACTCATTGTTGATGACGATGCGGTTGATAGAGAACAAATACGTCGTATGATATCTCGCTCAAATATACAGGCGAAAATTTCAGAGGCATCCTCTATTGAAAGTTCGATGTCTTACCTTGAACATGGTGAGTTTGATTGTGTCATAGTTGATTACCGATTAGGTATCGGATCGGGGCTTACCCTGCTAAATAATATTAGAAAGACTGAAAATAACCACTGTGCTGTGATTATGATCACGGGCTTAGGAGATGAAAAAATAGCAGCAGAAGCTATGCGGCTAGGAGCAAGCGATTATTTACTTAAAAATCAATTAAAAAGCGATCAGTTGATACACTCTATATCTAGCTCAATTCAACGCGCAAACTTAGAAAAAAAACTTCATGACATGGCACACTACGATAGCCTAACAGGCTTAGCAAGCCGCCCTATTTTAATTGATCAACTCCAACAGGCCATTACATCTGAGCAAAAGCTCGCCGTTGCCTATTTAGATTTAGATAATTTTAAACCCATTAATGACAAATACGGTCACGAAACCGGTGACTTCGTTTTGAAAACTATTGCCCAAAGACTAAAAAGCACATTACGCAAAGAAGATACACTCGCGCGTATTGGCGGAGATGAGTTTATCTTTTTATTAAGAGGGGCTGCGCACACGATACAAGAATATGAGACTCTGTTACAAGAGGTGCTGATTGAGGTAAACGACCCAATAAAATTAGCAGAGTTTTCGTGCTCCGTTCAAATTTCAGTCAGCATCGGCGTTGCACTTCCCAGTGATGATGGCTTAACTTGTGATGACATTTTACGCAGAGCCGATCAAACAATGTACCAAGCAAAAAGATCAGGAACAAACCGAATTCTGTTTTTTGATCCAGAAGAAGAAAGCCTAAGGCATGCAAAACATGATTTATTATTGGCTGCTGAAAAAGGCATTGCTCGCAAAGAGTTTATTTTACATTATCAACCAAAGGTAAATTTGATGGATCACCAGTTGATTGGCGTTGAAGCCTTAATACGCTGGAATCACCCTACTTTGGGTTTACTTTATCCTGGTCACTTTTCAGAGGCATTAGAGCATCCACACATTGGTATTTTAATTGGTGAATGGGTACTTGCTGAGGCCTTAAAACAGCATAAAATTTGGACAAGAAATCATCTTTCTATGAGTGTAAACATCTCTCCAGCTCATTTACTTAGTGAGGGCTTTGTTGAAAACCTCAGAGAGTTACTCATCAGCACTAATAATATAAAACCAAAAACCCTCGAATTGGAAATTTTAGAGAGCACTACAATTGGAAACGTTGACCAAGCAGTCGACGTTCTCAATGGCTGCCGCGATTTAGGGGTAAGTATTGCGCTAGACGACTTTGGTACAGGTTATGCTTCGTTGAGTTACTTAAAAAAATTACCTTTAGATACATTAAAAATAGATCAAAGCTTTGTTAAAAAGCTCCTATCAGACCATGAAGACAAGTCCATCGTTACGTGTATCGTGGCGCTAAGTAAAGCATTTGGGTATAACCTAGTTGCAGAGGGGATAGAGTCACAAGAGCTCGAAAAAGTACTTATAGGCATGGGTTGCTATCATGGGCAAGGCTATTATATTGCCAAACCAATGTCTGCAGAGAAGATGAACTTATGGATAAAAAATATGACATCAACTAAGCACTGACCCTAAATAATATTCCTCTATTTGGGTTGCCAGTGGTACACATAAATCGGTGTTTGGTAAAAATCTTTAAGCTTGATCACGTTAGTTGGTTTATATGATGGCAAAGCGAAGGTGTTACTCACAATAGTGATTTTATTATTAACTACGTCATGTTTTAACTTTTCTTCAAGCGCTACCATACCACCAGGAAACAAGTAACACACCAGAGTAGACGCAGAACTAAAATCGGCATTTTTAAAGTCTTTACGATAGAGGGTAAGGTTATCTAAACCTAAACTATATTTAAAAAGCATTGAAATTAACCAAGGAAACCACGATAACTCATAGCCAATAACCTGTTTATTAGGATGCTTTTTGGCAACCGGTATAACAAGCGTTCCCCAACCTGAACCTAAATCAATTAATGCGCCTTTTTCATCCATGCTTATTGCAGCAAGCATAGTTTGGCGCGCTTTGCTTGAGCTCATCATCGGTGAAATTCCCGTTTTTAGCGTTCCCCAAACAATAGATAAAGCGATTAGAAGGACTAAAAAGAAAAGTCCGATAGCAATAAAGTCCATACTAACTAACACCTAATAACGGTTGAATCATCATAATCTCACCTTATCGATTATTTGTTTCTATATAGTAAAACCATTACAAAGAGCACCGTTAGTATAAATTTATTTTATATTTAACAACTGTTTAAAATAAACCACAAAAAAAGCGCCATTTGGCGCTTTTTAGATTAGTAGCAAGGAATTAATGCTTACGCCCTACGCCGTTGCGCACCATGTCTTGGCCGCTTTGGAAAATCTCTTCGGTAATTTCGCGTGCTAATAAAAGTTGTTGCTTGTCATCAAACACCGCGACAAAACGGCTGCCGTCAGCATTGTTAGTTGCCATGCCCACGCCTGCTACGCCGGTTAAACCTAAGCCGCCGTTTTCAACTTGCAGTAAAAAGCTTTCAAGTTCAGCGAGGGTGTCGATTGCAGTTAGTTTGTTTTCCATTGTGGTTGCTCTATGTGTTGCTCGCCATAGCGAGTCTGTCAATAATATGCGGTTATTTTACAGCACATAGTAAAAACTTAAACCACCTTATAGGCAAAGTCATAACAACATTCTGTAAAGCAAAATTAAAAGTATTTGTAAAAACCCCGCAAATGCGGGGTTTTAAGTATTAGCTTTGCTTCATTGTGCCTTGTTGTTCAAGGCGGGTATGCCAGCTAAACGCTTCTTCTAAAAGGTGGGGCGTATGGCCGCCACGTACACAAGCACGCTCGTAGTAATCAAGCATAGCGTTGCGATAATCTGGGTGTACACAGTGTTTAATTACTTCAACAGCCCGTTCGCGTGGCGCTAATCCACGTAAATCAGCAAGGCCTTGCTCGGTCACTAAAATATCAACATCGTGCTCGGTATGATCGACGTGGCTTACCATAGGTACCACGCTTGAAATAGCGCCGCCTTTAGCAATTGATTTAGTTACAAACACCGATACATGCGCATTACGTGCAAAGTCGCCTGAACCACCAATACCGTTCATCATTTTAGTACCACACACATGAGTTGAGTTAACGTTGCCATATATATCAAACTCAAGTGCCGTGTTAATTGCAATAATACCTAAACGACGCACAATTTCAGGGTGATTCGACATTTCTTGTGGGCGAAGTACTAGCTTATCGCGGTACTTTTCAAGGTTATTAAATACTTGTGCGTTACAACGCTCTGATAAAATAATTGAACACCCAGAGGCAAAATTAAGTTTACCCGCATCAATTAAGTCAAAGGTAGAATCTTGTAGTACCTCTGAGTACATAGTGAGGTCTTTAAAATCTGAGTCTAATAAACCCATCATGACTGCATTGGCTATGTTACCAATACCCGCTTGTAATGGGCCTAAGTTTGCAGGCATGCGCTGTTGTGCTACTTCTTCTTTAAAAAAGTTAACTAAATGGCGTGCAATAGAGGCGGTATCGGCATCTGGGTCGGTTACTGTTGAAAATGAGTCACTTTGATTAGTAAATACAATACCCACAATTTTAGCCGGATCGATTGGAATAGCAGCACTACCGATACGGTCATCTACTTTCACTAGCGGCACTGGAGTGCGCGTTGGACGGTACGATGGAATGTATATGTCGTGCAGCCCTTCAAGCTCTGGCTGATGTAACATGTTAATTTCTACAATTACTTCTTTAGCAAAAATAGCAAAGCTTGCTGAGTTCCCCACTGACGTTGTAGGTACTATGTGGCCTTCTTCTGTAATAGCTACGGCTTCAATGACCGCTACATCTGGCATAGTTAACTGATGATTACGTAACTGTTCAACAGTTTCTGATAAATGCTGGTCAATAAACATGACCTCACCGTTGTTAATTGCTTTACGTAATGTGCTGTCTACCTGAAATGGCATACGACGCGCTAACGCACCTGATTCAGTAAGTAGCTTATCTAAGTCGTTACCTAATGACGCGCCCGTCATTAGGTTAATTTTCATTGGGTTTTCACGTACACGCTCGGCAAGTGCACGTGGTACAGCTTTCGCTTCACCAGCACGAGTAAAGCCACTCATGCCCACGGTCATGCCGTCTTTAATAAATAAACTGGCCTGCTCTGCAGACATCACTTTGTTGTGTAAGTCACTACGACGAATTCGTTCTAATTGCATTTGGAACCCCTTAAACCCCATTATTATTTGGGCGCTATTCTAAGTATTTCCTTATGCTTCGTAAGCTAGACCTAAGTCTCATTTACGCATAGTTGGTATAAAAACGTTGCAGAGCGCTTTAATTTTGTACACTTTATTACTTAACTTATTGCTGTTATTGGGGTTAGAATACCAAAAAATCTATTCAATCATTTAACTAAACAAGCTTAAAAACAAATATAATTAATTTAAATCAATTGCTTATAAATTCAGCCAGGAAAGCTTAGATTATAAATTGTATAAAAATAAAGCCGTACAGGCCAAATCTTACAAAATAATAAACTGGTCATTCATTGGGCAGTAACCTTGTAAGGAATAGAATCTAGGATTTACGTATTAAGGAAAATACATGGATTTGTCTGACGAAGAAATTAACTTTTTATCTGGGTTGTTTGAACCTAGTCAAAGTACAGCATTAATTAATGAAACAAAACTAACAGTACAAACATCAATACCAGATGGTATTGCGCATTTACTTGGTCAGGCTAAATTAACCCTATTAGCAGAAGTAGCTCATTACCAACTGTGGTTTCCACTTCAATTTAAAACTGATGAATTAGGCCATTTCAGTACTGTGTTAGCAGCCCCAGAAGTGATTGATACTAAAGGGACTCAACGTAGCTGGCGAATAAGTGAATTAAATATTCAAAGCCAAGGTTTTTGCATTGAATCTATCTCAAGCACAGGAATATTTTTAAAACCCACATCAATAAACAGTGAACTTGATGAGTTACAAAATATGCAATTTATTTTACCCAATGAAGCGGCTATATCATTAGACATAGAACCCGTTAGGCACAGTGAGTGTGGCATAGCAGCTAAAATAAAGCATATTCACCATGGTAAAGAGCAACTGAGAGCGTATTTATTTGAAGTTCATAAACGTGAATATTCAAGCTTATATCAACTTGAGCATAAGCAAGAACTGGGGCTATCAAACTAAAAAGCCACACTAATTAAGTGTGGCTTTACGGATTAAATAAACTTAATTTAGGTCATTTTTACTTTAATCGTTTTGCTATTTCAGCAACGCGCTCACCGTATAAACGAGCCGTTTCTAAATCGCCTGATGGAATAGCCGTTTCGTCAGCATCAGTAGGTGATTGTACTAATACGCCAACCGAACCGCCTAAGTTATTGATGTCTTGACGGGTTGATTCCAATTTATTGGCGGGTGGTAACCCTAGGCTTACCCAAATTCCACCATGCTGTGAAGCTAACGTTTGCATACTAATTAGGGTGACTTGTTTGTCGCCATTTAGGCTGCCGCTATTAGTAAAACCGCCAAACACTTTATCTTTCCAACCCATGGTAAACCACACTTTAGAGGTGGCATCGACAAACTTTTTAAACTGCCAAGGGTATGAGCCCATATAGGTAGGTGCACCAAAAATAATGGCGTCTGCATTGTTTAATGCATCCCAATCGGTGTCTTTAATATCACCATTTTCATCGATTGCAATAAGCTGAGCGTTTGCTCCATCAGCCACAAATTCCGCCACTTTTTTGGTATGGCCATATCCAGAAAAATAAATAACCGCTACTTTACTCATGAACCTTCCTTTTGTTGTGATTTAATAACACGCTTTAAGTATAGTATGGCCGCTTAATCTAAAATCAACTAAGCAGCGTGTTTAATTAAATTAAAAGGTACTCACTGAAATTTCTAAATTACTCACCGCACAGCCATACTGCTCAGCACTAATACGGTGATAAGCCGACTCAGGCTTAGTTGATAGACTAATAATAAACGCATCTTGCTGACCAACAGCTGTTTGTTCTTGGCTCAAGCACATGGCTTGCGTTAAAGAGCGCAATTTGGCATCCGTTAAAATATTGCCGAAACGCTGAACCGGCAAAGGCGGTATTTTAATTGCTGGCAATGCTTGGCTAATACTGCGCTGACTTAAGGTAAAATCATTATTTTTAATATCAATCACACTGCCAGCAGGCCAGTACGAGTAACTGTAGGTTTTAGTTTCAGCCTGAGCCTGCCCTGTTGATTTAACCATCACCACACCATTTTTACCAATTACGGTCATTAAATTCCCTGATTCAGATTTAATAACCACTAAGGCGGTGGTTTCGTCTACACCAAAACCAAATGCGGGTTGAGCTTGATTTGCACCAAAGCTGTCGAGCAAAGTGCCTAGTCTTAATGTACGGTTTCGCTCGCTAAAGTGTGTATCGAGTACACCGTAACTAAATGTGCCTAAACCCCCAAAGCGGTTGTAAGTTAAACTATCGCTGTTTGAGCGCTCACTGGGTGCATCAATGGCTTGCGCGCCTTCTTTCAATGCCGATAAACTTGTGCCATTAGTGATCATAACCACATTACCACCGTGCGCTTGCCCGCCACTTTGCACTGCGGTGCCTGCACTTGTACCTACAACAACAGGGCGAGACTGTAACGCTTTTGTCCATGGATATGGCTGATTATTTTCATCAAACAATACCTTGCGCGTTAAGCTTTGATCGCCGCCATTAAACATAACACCGGTACTATTTTTGATTAGCTGCACTAAAGCGTCTGTGCCGTTTTTACACAGCAAATATTCTGCTTGAGTGCGATCAGGATAAATATGTTCACGTTGATATAGCCCCATTTCAGAGTGCCTAAGCGTGTTTAAATCATCACATTTATTGGTGGTTATTGCTTTAGCAAGCGCAGGGGTTAATGCAAGCCATTGTGAATTTACATTGGGAAAACGAAGTAATCCTTCGTAAAAATCAGCAGATTCATAAGGGTCTCTGCTTGAGGCGGTAATGGCTAGTATGCTCGGGTTAGTACTTTTTACTTTTAAACTGCCAGATATAAATTGCAAAATATCTGTCGCGGCGGATTCGCTATTAAGCGCGGTATTGACCTGCTCTTTTAGTCGCGTATTGTCGCTCTGCAGCTGCGCTACTTCAAGCATATCTATTACAAAATTGTATTCTTGATCCGTTAAACTATTGAGCTGTTTACTATCAATATCGCGCCATAACCATAACAGCTCTTTTTTTGACAATGTGGGTGATGATTTAGCCTGCATTGTTGCTAAATTTTTAATAGTTTTGTTTTTAGCTTGCGTATTTTTACTTGGCCATTGTTGCTTTATTTGACTAATTTTAGCGTTGGAGAGCGCAAATACATTATGTATTTTACCCGGAATTTGTGTGTTTTTTTCACAATTTTTAGGGCTTAAACTAGCACACGTTGTGAGTGCACCGCCGACTAATACTAACGTTTGTTCAGATTCTTTTGCGCTTAACTGCAGCGAAAAAGCAATAAAAAACGAAAAAACAGCCGTTATTGTACGCGATTTAGCTAACCGTTTGTTTGGTAAATATATTCGTTCCATTATGTTATACTCATGTAAAAAATTATAAGAAATAACTTGCGAGAGCGTCTCTCACTTGCTATAAAAAAAAGGAACTTTAAAACGCGAGTAAGCTAGCACCCCTTTGCTGGCTTTGTCAAAAACCTTTTGGAATGAGAATTATGTTTAAAAAAGCACGTTTGCTTACAACATATTTCTACTCACCACACTACCTTTCGGAGTGGTTTGACGAGTAGCCCACCACCTCACTTTTTCACAGTGAGGGGCTAAGCGTGTCATTTCACCACTGCCCTGTCTAAAAATATAACAATTAAAAGCCACAGATCTGTTTGTATGTTTTTGTGCGCTTAAAAAGACAAAAGGTATTTAAGATGTTTCGTCAACTAACAATTGCGGCCACAGTAAGCGCATTACTGAACCCGATCACTTTTGCACATGCACAAGAAACCAACACCGACACCAACATTGAACGAGTAGAAGTAACAGGATCTCGCTTAAAAGGCGTTGATCTTGAAGGAACTATCCCATTAACCGTACTAGACCAAGATGCAATCAAACGCTCTGGCGCTAATACCATTCATGAATTACTCAAAGATTTATCTGTTTTTAAGGGCGGAAGCGGCACATTTTCAACCTCTGAAAGTGGCGGTACGTCTACTTCAACACCAGCCGGTCAATCAGCAGCGAGCTTACGAGGCATGGGGCCATCAGCAACGCTGACATTAATAAATGGCCGCCGAGTTGCGCCTAGTTCATTTGCTGCAGGTACTGAAAACTTTGTAGATGTAAACTCTATTCCACTAGCCGCCATTGAGCGCATTGATATTTTAGCCACAGGCGCATCAGCCGTTTATGGTGCCGATGCTGTGGCAGGTGTTATTAACTATATTTTAAAAGATGATTTTGAAGGCGCTGAAATTAATACTTCGTTTGCCGATAGCTTTGATCAGCATGACGAAAGTAAAAAACAATTAAACTTAGTTTATGGTACAAAAATAGGCGAAAGTAACTTAACGGTATTTGCTGATATATATGACCGTAACGCTTTTAAAGCGACCGATCGTAATTACACGGCCTCTCCCTCTTTAGTGAATGGTTACTCCTATTTACCTAAGCTGGAGAACTCACCTAATATTTATTATTTCAGCAGCCGAGATGGTAACGAACTTCCATCACCAAACTGCAAAACCGAATTAGTTACTACTGAATTAGATGAACAAATTTGTGCTTACTACCCTAATCAAGATGATTACCTAGAAACGCCATTTGAAAGCCTTTCAACCGGCTTTATGTTTAATAGTGAGCTTGGTGGTATGCAATGGCATACTGACTTTTTTTACAGTCAGACCAAGGCAAAAGCGTACTCATCGCCCTCACCTATTAACCAAATTAATGACGACGATGGCCCGTATGTTTTAGAAGACGCCTTATTTATTTACGATAATGCCGATGGTAGTAATGATTTATTAGATCAACTCTACATTGACCCATTTGATACCCAAAGTGGTCGAGAAGTGTATGGTTTTGCATTTGATGCGCGTTTTAATGCCCCAAGAACGGTGGAAGTAGAAACGAAAAACTTTCGCTTGGTAAGCAGTCTAAGTGGTGAAATTGGTGATTGGGGTTGGGAATCTGGGGTAACCTTTTCTCGCTCACGTTCAGAGCAAGAAGCGATTGCAGGAGTTTATAATCGTTACCAGTTCCATGGCGCTATCACCGGCGAGCTATGTTCAGACGGTACGCTGGCAAGTTATGACGGTACTGACTTAAACTGTGCATCGGGAGAACTGCTGCCTTTTTACAACCCTTTCCTTCAAGGCGACGCCGCTAATGATGCCGTTTTGGCAACAGCGCAAGCTCGCCCAACGCGCAGCGGAGAAAGTACAGTTTACGGCTGGGATGCTAATTTTAATGGTGAGCTATTTACCTTTAACGACCTACCTGCCTATGCCTCATTTGGGGTAGAAGCACGCCGTGAAGAGTTAAGCGACATTCCTTCGCTTGATTCACAAGCTCAAGCAGATAAAGACTATCTTGTTGATGTATTTGGCTTTGGCTCTAGTTTATCAGAAGCCGATCGCACTCAATATGCAGCGTTTGCTGAATTAAGTATTTCACTCACAGAGCAAATAGAGCTGCAAGCAGCAGGTCGATACGATCATTACGATGACTTTGGTGGCACCTTTAATCCTAAAATAGGTTTGAGCTATCGCCCAACTGATTCGTTGGTTGTTCGAGGTTCATGGTCAACCTCGTTTAGAGCACCATCATTAACGCAGGCTGGCGTTAAATTAAGAACCACACAATCTACTTTTGACTGTGGTGCAAACCAAGCTGTAGCCGATTTATACTGTATGGGTGATGGCACCCAAGTGAGTGTTAATTCGTTAGAGTTAGGTAATCCAAATCTAAATGCAGAAGAATCTGAGGCTATTAGTGTCGGTTTTGCATGGAGTCCCTCGGCTAATACTAATTTAACCATTGATTATTGGCAGTTTGATCATGAAGAAGTAATCGATACCAACATGACCGCTGTGTTAGATCGCGCCATAACCGATGCGTCACTTCGTCACTGTGGCATTGTACCACCGGGCGAGCAAGGCATATCGTACGATGAAGCATTATGTGATGTCACCGACAACAGTGGTTTAAACATAGAGCAAGACGGCGCTAATTTAACTGAGATTTTAAGCAGTTATATAGATGAATTTAACCCACGTGATGACGAGCTATTTTTACCGCTGTTTCGCGATCATGCAATCCCACTTGAAAACACTGGTACACAAACATTAGCTGGCATAGACTTTAAGTTTGACCATAGGTTTGTATTACCAAGCGGCGATTTAACCTTTGCCTTTGATGGCACTCATTACCTTGAGTTTGAACGTAATAAACCGGGGTCTGACTCGTTAGAGAAGCTGGTGGGAACTTATCGTTATCCTGAAAATATTGCGCGTATGTCAATAGATTGGGAAGCGCAAAGTTACTACCTTAACTTAGGTGCAAACTACACCAGCAGCTACGAAGATGATATAGAAGGCCTGCGTAGCCGTGAAATTGATGAGCTAGATTCACTTGGCGTATTAGACTCAAAAGGTGAGCATCAGGTTGATGACTGGCTCGTTTGGGATTTATCAGCGGGTTACTATGTTAATAAATCGCTGACTTTGCGCGCGCGCATCAATAATATTTTTGATAAAGAGCCACCCACACTTTATGGTTCAAGCCGTGGTTTTGATTCAATCAACCATAATGCCCTAGGTGCTAATTACAAATTAAGTATTAGCTACCGTTTTTAACCGCTTAGCCGCAAAGCAAACGCTTTGCGGCATTCCTTTTATTACAGGTCATGGCTACAGTGACACTGCCTATTAAGTGCTAAAGTACGTTTAAGCGTTTATTTACGCATCAACACAATGACCTTTTATTAAAGTGAAATTATGAAACAAAAACAATTTTCTATGCCCGATGCAAGCATCATTTTGCTTTGCGTGGCAGTGATTGCCTATATGGCCACGGTATTTATTACCCCTGGGGTATTTAATGCAGAGCCTGACAGCCATACTGTGCAGCTTTCACAATATCAAGCCGTTAACGACCAACAATCACCACCTGTTTTTGCACAAGGTGGCGAGATTGGTTTAGCTAATGTATTGTTTGAAGGCCTCGTGTCGGGTGATAAATATGGTGCAGCGATTGGCGTAATGGCGTTTATTTTGATCACTGGCGGTGCCTTTGGCATTATTATGAAAACCGGTGCGATTAATAACGGTATTATGGCACTTATTAATAAGACCCAGCGGGTTGAATGGCTGTTTATTCCCTTACTGTTTTTACTATTTTCGTTAGGCGGCGCGGTATTTGGTATGGGCGAAGAGGCTATTGCTTTTTGTATTGTGCTGCTCCCTATTATGCAACAACTTGGCTACGACGCTAAAGTCACTGTGCTCACAACTTATGTGGCCACGCAAATAGGCTTTGCCACCTCATGGATGAACCCTTTTAGCATTGCTATAGCGCAATCGATAGCTGAAATCCCAGTGTTTTCTGGTGCGGGCTTTCGTATGTTAGCATGGGCTTGTTTTACCCTTGTAGGCCTTGTGTTTACTATGCGCTATGCAAAACGGATAAAAACGCAACCCCAAAAAACGGGTGATCAGCCTACAATTAAACTTAGCCTAGCCGATGCACTCACATTATTAGTGTTTGTATTGGGCATAGCTTGGGTTGTATGGGGGGTGATGGCGCGCCAATATTATATTCCTGAGCTTGCTGCACAGTTTTTTTGTATAGGCCTTATCAGTGCAATAATTGCCATCGTGTTTAAAAAGCTAACCGCGAATGAGTGCGCGGATGCGTTTAAACACGGTGCACAAGAATTATTGCCAGCGGCGTTATTGGTCGCATTGGCTAAAGGCATTGTATTACTATTAGGGGGTAGTGATTTAACCACTCCCTCAACCCTTAACACCCTGCTTTATTACTGTGCAAGCAGCATAGCCAGTGTGCCAGATTACATTGCAGCTTGGGGAATGCTGGTGTTTCAAAGTGTATTTAACTTTTTTGTTTCATCGGGTTCAGGGCAAGCTGCCATCACTATGCCACTGATGTCTCCACTTGGCGATTTGCTCAATGTATCAAGGCAAATTGTGGTATTGGCCTTTCAATTAGGCGATGGATTAACCAACATTTTAATTCCCACCTCAGCTAGTTTAATTGGTTGTTTAGGGGTAGTGAAATTAGATTGGGGAGAATGGGCTGCGTTTATTTGGCGCTTTGCCCTAGCACTTTTTGTATTAGCAAGCGGCTTTATATTTCTTGCTTACTTTATTAATTATCAATAAAAAGAATTTGTTATGTTAACTTTAATTCAAGGTGCAACCGTTTATGCACCTACCTTCCTAGGCACACAAGATGTTTTAATTGGCGGTGGTAAAATCATTGCTATTGACGAAAATATAACCCTCGACAGCAGTGTACTCGTCAAACGGATTGCCGGTAAAAATAAGCTGGTTGCGCCGGGGTTTGTTGATTCTTTAGTGCATATTACCGGTGGCGGTGGCGAGGCTGGATTTGCCAGCCGCACCCCTGAAATGAACCTAACCGATGCAACCTTATCGGGCACCACCACGGTGGTGGCCGCACTGGGTACCGATTCAAGCTCACGTACACTGACCAACTTGGTTGCCAAAGCAAAAGGCCTAAAAGAGCAAGGGCTGAATGTATTTTGCCATACCGGTTCGTATCATTTACCCGCGAAAACACTCACCCACTCAATTACTGACGACATCATGTATATAGAGGAGTTTATAGGTGTTGGCGAAGTGGCGATTTCTGATCATCGCAGTAGCCAACCCACGGTACAGCAATTAGCAGAATTGGCAGCTGAGGCTAAAGTAGCCGGTATGCTCAGTGGTAAAAAAGGCATCGTGAGTATTCATGTCGGTCCTGTTGATAGCCATTTAACTATTTTACATCAGGTGGCTGAGCAAAGTGATATTAAGCTTAAACAGTTTTACCCTACGCATATGAACCGCAATAAAGCACTTCTTGATGCCGGTATTCACTTTTGTGATCAGGGCGGTACTATCGACTTTACCACCAGCACAACCGACTATGATTTAGCCCATGGTGAATATGCAGCAGCCCATGCCCTTGCCTACTGCTTAGAACAAGGCGTAGCACCAAATCAACTCACTATGAGCTCAGATGGCCATGCCAGTTTACCTATTTTTGATAAAGACTTTAATTTATTAGGGCTTGAGGTGGGCAAAGAGGCATCTTTATTAACCTCGTTTCAGCAAGCAGTCAAAGAATATAACGTCCCTATTGAGCACGCTTTAATGAGCATAACCAGTAATCCTGCCGATATTTTAGGAGTTGATAAAGGCCGTCTTAAAGCAGCGAGCGACGCGGATGTTGTCCTTCTCGATAAAGAGACCCTAACCCCTGAGTATGTATGGGCTAACGGCACATTAATGGTGCAAAACACCCATGCAGTTATAAAAGGAGTGTTTGAATAAGCTAGTACAGCTAAAATGCTGCTGAGATATTTCAGCAGCATTTAACACCAAAGAGTTTATTACCCTAGTTTAAACAAATATCAATCCAACAAGGTCACTAGAACCTAGTTGTTAAATTCAGCTACTTTTCGCCGTAGCTAAGTTTTTTGTCGTAAAAAGCAGACCATTTTGATTTATATATTCAGCATAAACCTGAGCACTCATAGGTTTAGAAAAGTAATAGCCTTGAAACTCTTTACATCCCATTTCGGACATTATTAGGACCTGTTCTTCGGTTTCTACTCCCTCGGCTACACACTTAATATTAAGTTCATCACACATCACATGCACGGCTTTAACTAAGCTTTTTTGGCGTGTAGAGCTTGTAACCTTACTTATTAAAGAGCGATCCAATTTAAGTTTATCAATGGGATAATCAGCAAGTCGTGCAATATTCGAGTATCCAACACCAAAATCATCCACTGTAATAGTGAACCCCCAATCTTGCAGAGTTTGCATAAGTTTTAGAGAGTGAACTTGGTTAGCCTCAAGTGACGTTTCAGTAAGCTCTAATTCTATTTGATTCGGTTTTACATTAAAATCCGCCAAATATTTTACCAACTTTGACATAAAATCAGCTTGGCTAAAATCGAGTAAAGATATGTTTATTGCTACGGGTAAAAGTGGCAAACCAACTTTACTCCATTGGGCAATTTGAGCGCAGACTTTTTGAATAATTAAGTCCGTTAATCGGCTAATCATTCTATACTCTTCTGCAATAGGAATAAATACAGCGGGCGATACACTGCCAAGTACAGAGCTATGCCAACGAGCTAATGCTTCAAGCCCTATACATTCACCTTTTGCATTCACTTTAGGTTGATAATGTACTGACAGATCATTTTGTTGCAAAGCTTCATCAAGTAACATGGAAATTTCATACTTTTCCATAAAGGCCTGTGATTGTTTTTGATTGTAACCATTAAATGGCGAGTTATAGTCTGCGAGTTTAAGCGCCTCACACGCATTACTAAGAACAATCGCACTATTTTCACCATGCTCAGGACACTTAGCAAAACCAAATAAAAATGATTGCTGGTAATTAGTACCAAGCACATCATAAGCTTGATCTAAGGTGCTTTTAATTTGTATTAATAACTTGTTTTGCTGTTCACTTGAGCTTGAACCAATAATAAAGCCAAGTTTGCCACCTTCTATATACGCACAAAGCAAAGGCCCCTCTGACATTGCTTTTAAGCGCTTATAAGCAGTAATTAACAATGATTGCGAGTCAGCTTTGTTAAGTTTTAAATTTAAATATTCACTATTTGCGCTTTGTGTAACGACAATATAAAACCCTTTTTGGTATTTAGACGTTAACCTATCGCATTGCATCTCAAACCACTCTCGATTAGGCAATTTCGTTTGCGAGTCTCTAAACCTTAGACGTTTGTTCTCTTGCTCCATCATAGACAAATTTTGTTTAATTAACTGCTCTTGCGTGCAATCATAAAAGTCATACACTCGGTAATTTGTACTCATTGCTATTTGCTGATAATTACTCTTATAGTAGCGACTCTTATATTCTATGATTTGATTTTTTATATTTAACTCTTTGCTATTAAGTGCAGGGAATAACCCATCAATTCTTACAGCCTTTTCTTTCAAGCTGTTTTTTAATCCAAACATTTCAATAGCATGTTGATTTAAATCTGTAATTACTAAATTTTCGTCGACAATAATTTTAGCTTTATTAGATTCAGTAAATAAGGTGCGATAAAGCTCGTTTTTATCTTTAAGGAAGCTATTAGCATTTAACATGGTTTTGTTTAAACGTTTGGCAGCAACAATTGTTCGCGCAGTGGCAAGTGGGATACAAATATTAAAAAATAAAAATATCAGGCCTGTAATATATAAGTCAGCTTCTGGTAATTGGCTTGATATTCCTGAATAGCCGGATAAATCAACATTATTAATAATCATGTAAAAAGGTATGATGTTTAAAATACCGTAGGCCAAAGCCGTTCTGTAACCGAGTAGCATAAGAGCAATGATGGGACATGAATACATAAACATAGAACCCACCTTGGCAAGCTCTAAGTCAGTTAAAAATAAATTCATTGATAAACTACCGGCAACGATAGTTAATAGAAGTGCATTTGCACTAAATGTGTAAAATCGCTTACTTGCTAATAAAAGACTAAAAGCAATAGTGAAAAAACTAATAGTAATAACTGCAATATAAATTAGGTTAAATTCAATTGCGCGGGTGTATGTATAACAAACGACCAAAAAACAGAGCAAAGTAACGAGCGTTAAAATTATCCGTAGTGCACTCACCCGCCAGTGTGCGACTTCATCATGGGCAGTATGATGATCGTTAAGTAAGAAGTACTTATTGAGAAAGTGCATAATAAAAATCAGTTAAGACATATCGCCTCATTAAACATTGATAAGTTGTTAAGATCAATTAAACAAGCTCAAATATCAATCCAATTGAAGTAGCTTATAAAATAAACCTAATACAAAAAGCTAAACAATATGCCCGCTTTCAACTATAGGCGTAACCCAATATTTTAACGGCGTGTACTTACAAACAGGGCTTAACGCCGTTTTTACTATGGCAAGTTCAGGTAATAATATATGCACCTCAAACTGATAAAAGCTGCGATGCCCTTCTACTTGCTCGGCAATGTCAAATTCACTGTGCTCTTTACTGTAGCCTTCAATGTTTTTTAAGTTAAAGCCGGTAATGCACTCTATGCCAATTAATATATCAACCACGTTATCTTTTATGTTTGTGGGTACATTTAGGGTAAAAAGTAACTGTTCAGCCATGTTTTTTCTCCAACCAACCATAAAAGATAGGTAATAAATAAAGTGTTGTAATTGTTGAGGTAATTAACCCGCCAATAACCACAATTGCCAATGGTTTTTGAATCTCAGCGCCAGGGCCGGTGGCAAATACCAGTGGCAGTAAACCAAACATGGCGGTTGTGGCTGTCATTAACACTGGGCGAAGGCGTCTGCTTGCGCCATCTAAAATGCGCTGCGTTACATTGGCAGAAAACATTTTCATTTGCTCAAAGTAGCTGATCATCACAATACCATTGAGTACCGCTACGCCAAGTAAAGCAACAAAACCAACCGATGCAGGCACCGACAGGTATTCATTACTAATAAACAGGGCAATCACTCCCCCCATTAACGCAAACGGAATATTAGCAATTATCAGCGTTGATTTAGATAAGGATTTAAACGTGGTAAATAAAATAATGAAAATTAGTATTAATGCCACAGGAATAAGCACCAGCAAGTTTTGTGTTGCACGTTGCTGGCTTTCAAATTCGCCACCAAACGACAAGGTAAAACCACTGGGTAATTTTATACTGCTATTAATTTTAGCTTCCAGTTCATTCACATAACTAACCACATCGCGGTTATCCACATTAACGCTTACAGAAGCAAAGCGCTTTGCTTTTTCTCGCTCTATTAACAATGGCCCCGTTTTAAAGCTAATATTAGCCACCTCTTCAAGTGGTAGTAGGCTGTTGTCGGGCATTAAAATTAGCTTTTGCTTTAATGCGCTCATTGACGACAACTCAAAGTGTGCTGCGCTTTCGCCTTTTTGTGCATTAAACACAATTGGGATCACGCGGTTTCCTTCTTGCAGTGCCGATACCTGTAGGCCTTCTAATTGCGACTTTAAATAATCACTTAATCCTTCGGTGGTTAAACCAAACTGACTAGCAACCTCAGGAATAAGTTTAATATTTACGTATTTACCCCCTTCGATAAGCGCCATTTGTACATCACTTGCACCGTCAATATTAGTGGCAAGTGCCGTGATTTTTTCAGCTAATGAGGAAAGTGTCGCAATGTCATTACCGAATACTTTAATCGAAATATCACCGGTGCCACCGGTGAGCATTTCTGATACCCGCATTTGTATTGGTTGAGTAAAGCCAATATTTACCCCTGGAAATTGCGCAAGTGTTTGTCGAATATCCTCGATTAGCCGCGCTTTGGAGTCAAAACGCCACGTATCTTTTGGCGCTAATTCCATAAACACATCGGTTTCGTTTAATCCCATAGGATCAAGCCCGAGTTCATCGGATCCGGTACGGGCAACAATTTGTACGATTTCTGGGGTGTTTTTTAACAGTGTGGCTTCAATTTGTTTATCTATATCCAGCGAGGCTTGCAAGGAAATACTCGGCGATTTTTCCAGTTGCACAATAATGTCGCCTTCATCTAAAACGGGCATAAAGCTTTTACCAAGTCCCTGAAATAACACCCCACTGAGCACTAAAACAGCAACTGATATAACACTAATAGCCACCGGCTTTTTAATTGCTTGGGCAAGTGTTTTAGTATAAAAACCTTGTAATAGCGTGACCATTTTAGGCTGGGTTACGGGTTCATTTTTTAATAACAATGAGGCTAAAATTGGAATAACCGTTAACGACAACAACAGCGCACTTAGCATGGCAAACACGATAGTGAGCGCCACTGGGGTAAATAACTTGCCCTCTAACCCTGTTAACATTAATAGCGGTGAAAACACGATAATAATAATAATTGTGCCTGAGAACACTGGCGCCGCGACTTCTTTACAGGCGCGATAAATAACATGCAGCCGAGGGAGGTGCTGATTGTTAGCCAACCGATTCACTATGTTTTCAACAATAACTACCGATGAGTCCACCAGCATACCAATGGCAATCACTAAGCCGCCTAAACTCATTAAATTAGCCGATAAATCAAACTGCTTCATCATTATAAACGTCAGCAATGCCGACATAGGTAAAGACAAAGACACCACCAATGAAGAGCGAATATCACCTAAAAACAAGGCAAGTAACACTATTACTAGAATAATTGCTTGGCCTAGTGCGCTGGTAATGGTGCTAATTGCGGTATTTATTAAGTTAGAGCGGTCGTAAAACACATTAATTTTTGTGCCTTGCGGTAATGACGCTTCAATGGTGCGAAGTTTATCTTTTACATCTGCAACAACTTGCGCTGTATTACTATTTTTAAGCGCAATTATAAGCCCTTGTACCGCCTCTTCACTGTTTTTAGTGACTGCGCCATAACGGGTTAAACTGCCAACATGTACCGTGGCAATATCACTTAACCGAATAACCTTATTTTGAGTGGACTTAATCACGGTATTTTCAATGGCGGTTATATCGGTGTATTTGCCCTCAGTGCGCAGAATTAAGGTGTCGTTGCCTTTTTCTAAGCGCCCTATGCCACCGTTTTGATTCGTTTGCGTGATTGCCAACTTCATTTCATCAAAGCTGACTTGATGCTGTTGCATCAATAAAGTATTGGGAAGTATTTCATAGGTTTTTGAAAAGCCGCCAAGGCTATTTACATCTGCAACGCCGGTTAAAGTGCGCAGTAATGGACGAATTTGCCAATCTAAAAGCTCTCTTTTTTCAATCAGCGATAAGTGAGTACTTTCTATAGTAAACATGAACACCTCGCTCAAAGGCGTGCTCATTGGCGCCATGCCGCCACTAATATTACTGGGCAAGGTGGGTAAAATATTTAATAAACGCTCATTAACTTGCTGACGGGCCCAATAAATGTCGGTGCCCTCTTCAAAGTCAATGGTAATATCGGTAATAGAATACTTAGTGGTAGAGCGCAGCATTTGCTGTGACGGAATACCCAGTAATTCGGTTTCAATCACCCGTGTTACTTGCGATTCTATTTCAAGGGCGTTCATGCCGGGTAATTTGTACACTATTTTAACTTGGGTGGGCGATATTTCTGGAAAAGCATCCACCGGAATACTTAACCAAGATTTAGCACCAATGGCCATAGCAACAATAACAAAAATACTCACAAACAAACGCTGAGTAAGTGAAAACTTAATAAGCAGGTTTAACATTTACTCTCTCCCTAAGTGAAGCAACATACCTTGTAGCGCACTTACCGAGCTTATTAGTACCTGCTGATCATCTAGGTTTTTGTTAGCAGTAAATACATAGTCTTTGCCTTGTGTACCTTTGAGCTCAATCGGAAGTAACTCAAGGTTATCGCCAGACTTTAAAGCAATGTAATTAACATCTTCAAATTCAAACACCGCTGACTTTGCTATTTTAAAGCCCGTTAATTTATTTACCGGTGTGACTTTGATAGTTTGCCCCAGTCTAAGCTGGCACTCATTTGAGCTTGGCGACGCCCACACTATTTGATGGTATTTATCTGCAATACTGTCATAGCTTTCAATATTTAAGCTGCAACTTTGTGACAGCTTGAAATGCGCTAACGTGTTGGTAAAACTAAGAGGAACTTTAATCTTAACGCGAATACTACTTGCATCGATAATATCAAACGCGGTGTCACCCATCACACGGTTTCCCGACTCATTAGTGAGTTTTAAAATGCCTGTTTTTGGACTCACTAAGGTCACGTTTTCATTATCATCAATGTTTAAAAATGCCATTTGATGTTGCATATGTTCAAAATTTAGCTTGGCTTCAAAGTAGCTTTTTGTGATTTCAACCCATTCAGAACTTCTTATTATTTTGTTTTTTAAGTGTTGTTGATTTATGTCGTAATGGCTTTTAGCAATAGCGAGCATGTCTTTTGCTGATTGATAGGCATCTAAAAAATGGTGTACATCACTGCCCTCAACGCTTGCAATCGTGGCGCCCTTTTCAACCATGCGGCCGTTAGGGTATAAGTAACGAACCTGCTGTACATCAAACGCAAACAGCACCGTATAATTGACCCCAGGTTTGAAATTAACTTCACCAATTAAACTTTGCCCGTTAATAAACTCTGTTTTTTGAATCGGCGCAAATTCAACATCAAAACCACTGAGTGACGAAAGCCCTACAGGTGCTAAATTTTGCGAAGCAAACACAGGATTAAATGTTAATAAAGTCACCGTAAAGAAGAAAAATAACGTATATTGAATACGCAAAAAATGACGCATTTTTTTTGTAAAATTTAACAGCATTTAGTTTGTTCACATTTGATTAATTTTATAGAATCAACCATGACTTTTTTAGACGGTTAAATCATCAGGCAAACGCCTTAACGTACCCAAAAATAGCGAAAATTACGCTATGGTACATTTGTCCATTGTATTTATAAAGCATTGATAATAGAGGTTTTAATGAGAGACAAGTTAATAGCAGCCACCTTGTTAATAATAATGGTGCTAAACTTTTTTGATGTACTAACGGATATACATTTAGGCGTGCCGCAGTGGCATATTTTTTCTGAGGGCTTAATCGTTGTCATTTCTGCAGCCTGTGCTATTTACTTAATTAGCGATATTCGTGCGCGTACTGCCAATATTAATGCGCTGAAACAAGAATTAGTGCATTCAAAAAAAGAACTTAAAAACATATCACAGGCAATGATGGATGCGCGTCATGAATACAGTGGTGTTATTCAAACCCAATTTTCACAGTGGACATTGACCCGCAGTGAGCAAGAAGTCGCGATGTTGTTACTTAAAGGCTTAAGCTTTAAAGAAATAAGCGCACTAAGAAACACAAAAGAAAAAACCGTTCGTCAACAAGCGTCCGATATTTACAGTAAAGCCGATGTAGAAGGCCGACATGAATTTGCTGCATGGTTTTTAGAAGACTTTATGCAACAAAGGCACTATCCGCATTCAAGCTCAGCCATTAACTAATGCAGTGACTATCGCATATACTTGCGCGCTATTTTAGTCAGCGTTAAGCTAACGCTTTATTTTCGTCATTATGGTCTATGTGCTCTATAGCCCGCAGAGATAATTCAACGTAAAGGTTTAATATGAATAACAGTACCTACCCTATTGGCAACCCTGGTGAAAAGTGGAATAACAATCATAAACTCCAATGGCTTGAAGCCCAGAAAATTAAACGTAGCTATAACGATGAAGTATTAACGCTGATTAATGAGCTAAAAGATACGCTTATTGTAGAGCAATATGGTGAACTTAATTATGCTCAAAACAGTTACCCTTTGTTTGCATTAAAAACCCAACACTTTGATAAAAATAAACACACAGTGCTAATCACTGGCGGCGTACACGGCTACGAAACCAGCGGAGTACATGGTGCATTAAGGTTTGCAAAAACATTGGCAACTCAATACGCAGAGAAATTTAATCTGGTGATTACTCCCTGCATTAGCCCATGGGGTTATGAAACAATAAACCGCTGGAACCCAGAGGCAATTGATCCAAACCGTTCTTTTTATGAAGGCAGCCCTGCGCAAGAATCTGCATTGGTAATGAATTATGTGCAATCTTTAAATACTGATTTAATCGCGCATATCGATTTACATGAAACCACTGATTCAGATAACAGTGAATTTCGCCCTGCACTTGCAGCGCGCGAAGGTAAAGTAAATACTAATTGGAATATTCCAGACGGTTTTTATTTAGTCGCTGACAGCAACAAACCAGAGCCTGCTTTTCAAAAAGCTATTATTGAATGTGTTGAAAAGGTCACACACATCGCTCCAAGCGATGAAAATAAACAATTAATTGGTGTACCTCAAGAACAATTTGGGGTAATAAACTATGCAGCAAAAGAGTTAGGTTTATGCATGGGGTTATCTGATGCGACCTACGTTACAACCACGGAAGTTTACCCAGATAGTGCAACGGCCAACCCTGAAGAGTGCATATTAGCGCAAGTTGCGGCAATTTCGGGTGCGTTGGACTACATTATTAATAAGTAATAGTTATGGTATCCATCAGCACATAGTAAGGTGCAGACAAAGGAGCGGTTATTGGAATTTAAAAATAATTACGGCAGTTACAGTTTTTATGTTGAGGGTAATATTGTTATTGCGCAATTTAAAGGCAACTTAAACCCTGAGTTATTAAATCACTTTAAAGCCGCTCTGTTAGACACCATAGCAACGTTTAAACATCAACCTTGGGGCTATATTAGCCACTCGCCCGACGTTGTGGCCGCCACCCCTGACGCTGAAAAAAATATGATCGATGTTAGCCAAACAATGGGGATAAATAATTGCATAATGAGTGCCTTTATACTCACCTCTCCCATAGCCATAAGGCAACTACAACGTATTATGCACAGCTCAGGACGTGACGCTCATTTACAAGATTGCTTATTTGATGACTTGCCAAGCGCTAAGGCATTTATAAAAAGTCAGCTTACCTCAGCCGAGTAAATTAATTACACGACCGAGGTATAGTCAACGAAAAACCGAATGGGCTAGTTTTTATAAAACTGACTCTCTTTAGTAATTGAAATGCTATTGTCCTCTTGTGCGGTAATTTTAAACTGCAGCTTACTCACCTTCGTGGGTATATCATATCCATCGGCAGTAACCGTTACAGGAACACTTTTCATCAACCCTGGCTCTACCAACACAGCGTTAGGACTTTGCAAGCTCGCACCTTCTAACCCACTAATTGAAATAGAATAATGCAGAGGTTGCTGCGTTTTGTTAATGATGGTGAGTGTATAAGGGTTTTCGACTAACCCTTCATAATTTACCCGATACAGTGCATTTCTGTCTCTAAGGACAGAGGCTTCGATAGGCGTACGTTGTAGCATCCAAGCAAACATAGAAATAATTAACAGCGCAGTTAAAGCGCCATAGCCCACTAACTTGAGCCTAAATGGATTAGTTTTTTGCCCCGCCATTTGCTTTTCACTGGCGTATTTAATTAAGCCTTTTCCGTAGCCAAACTTATCCATGGTATCGTCACAGGCATCAATACATAAGCCACAGTTAATACATTCATATTGCAGTCCATTGCGAATATCAATCCCAGCAGGACATACTTCAACACATAAGTTACAGTCTACACAGTCACCTAAATTAAGCGCTTTAGGATCGGCTTTGCGTTTACGTGGGCCGCGGTTTTCACCTCGTTCGCTATCGTAGGTTACCACCAGCGTGTCTTTATCAAACATTACCGATTGAAAGCGCGAATACGGACACGCCACTGTGCACATTTTTTCTCGTAAGAAACCTGCGTTGCCATAGGTACAAAACGCAAATAAAAACACCCAAAAACTGGTAATTCCAGACCATTCAAAATTAACCATTTCTAAGTATAAGGTTTTAGCTGGAATAAAATACGCTAAAAAAGAAGTGGCAGTTAAGAGTGAAATAACCAGCCATGCACTGTGCTTAGTGATTTTTTTACGCCACTTGGTAATATCCCATGGGCTTTTATCAAGCTTAATACGCTGGTTACGCGTTCCCTCAATACGTTGTTCCACCCAAGAGAACATCAACATCCAAATTGTTTGCGGGCAAGTATAGCCGCACCACACACGGCCAAGCCAATTGGTCACAAAAAATAAGGCAAACGCCCCCACCATAAATAGCATGGCGAGAATCATAAAGTCTTGAGGTAATAAGGTTAGGCCAAAAATAGTAAACTTTTGGGTGGCCACATCCAATAAAACCGCTTGCTGACCGTTATATTGAATCCAAGGAATGGCGATAAAGCTGAGCATTAGCAGCCAACCTAAATTACGGCGTATACGCTGAAAAAAC
The DNA here is from genome assembly GCF_000497975.1 of Pseudoalteromonas sp. TB41. NCBI lineage: Bacteria > Pseudomonadati > Pseudomonadota > Gammaproteobacteria > Alteromonadales > Pseudoalteromonadaceae > Pseudoalteromonas > Pseudoalteromonas sp. TB41. The sequence continues at coordinate 40,502 of NZ_AUTH01000022.1, forward strand.
CCTTTTTGCTCGCGTATATAAATCGGCCCTTCTTCTTTGTAGGGCTTAATGATCATGTCTTCTTCTTTAATATCAAACTTCATGTTACTTACTTAATAGTGACGGGTATTAAGTACGATTTTGCAACTTTCAGACCACAGTGAAAGTTAATTTAACTTATTGATATTAATTGATTTTACATATACTACCCAAGCGAAAATTCGCGACATTTAACGACATGCACGATATATCGCGAGTTAACGAGTACGATGCACTGCTAATTTTCGCATTTTTGAGCGAAGCGTACTCTCAGGTAAGCCCAACTTATTTGCCGCGCCTTGTTCGCCTGCAATTTTCCAGTTACATAACATCAGTACGGAGATAATATGCTGCCTTTGCGCCTCATCCAGTGTAAGCGTTGGGTTAACAGCATTCGCATCACCGGCTTTTAGCGGCTGACTTAACTGCAGTGTGGGCTGTGTAGATAAAATAGCTTCTCTCTCTAACACGTTTTGCAGCTCTCTGATATTGCCTGGCCAGTCATAGGCCTGTAGTTGCCTGATAGCTTTGTTACTTAACCCCTGTAATTGCTTACCTAGCCGCTTGTTTATTTGAACAATTAAGTTTTGACATAAAAAAGGTATATCTTCTTTTCGCTCTTTTAGTGCTGGCACTTTGATAGGAAACACGTTCAAACGGTAATATAAGTCCATTCTAAACAGCCCTGCTTGTACCATTTCCCACAAGTTACGATTGGTTGCAGCAATGATACGAATATCGACTTTTAGGGTTTGGCTGCCCCCTACTCGCTCAAATTCGCGCTCTTGTAATACTCGTAATAATTTACTTTGTGACTCTAACGGCAGCTCTGCCACTTCATCTAAAAATAGAGTGCCCTTATCAGCAAGTTCAAAACGCCCTTTACGTCGCTCATTTGCGCCGGTAAACGAGCCTCGTTCGTGTCCAAACAACTCTGATTCTAATAAGCTAGGGGTAAACGCCGCACAATTAACTTTTATAAACGCCTGCTCATTGCGCTTGCTTAATCTATGTAAGTTACGCGCCACCAGCTCTTTGCCAGTACCGTTTTCGCCAAGTATCAACACCGTACTGTCGGTTTCGCTCACTAACTGTATTTGCTGCAACATACGTTGAAATACATCACTTCGCCCTACAAGCCCTGAGTCTTGCCAATCCTGATTTAGCTCGGCAGTAAGGTAGTCGTTTTCATCTTTGAGCTGCTCGCTTAAATGCTTTACTTGCGCTAAAGCATCTTGGAGCGCGGTTTGGGTTCGCTGCTGCGCTGATATATCGCGAAAAACAGCCACGGCACCAATAAGCTGGCTATTTTTATAAACAGGCGTGGAGGTATATTCAACAGCAAAGGCGCTGCCATCTTTACGCCAAAATACTTCGTTTTTAACCTCGCGGCGTTTGCCATCAAACATGGTGCAGTAAATTTGGCATTCATCGGCATGACTGTGATGATGATATTGATGTATTTTTTTTCCTAATAATTCATCGGCCGTCCAACCCGTCATTCGCTCTGCGGCTGGATTTACAAACACCGCATTACCAGATAAATCAAATCCATATATGCCCTCACCTACCGCATTAAGTAATAAAGTAGGATCGTTTAAAAAGTTTTTTATCATTGCAGACCTCGCGAAATATCGCGAGTATTATGCCAATTCTCTCTTGCTTTAGCACCTAGTAATGGCTAAATAATGCCTTAATATCTATTTTTGCTTCTAACCGTGCTGCGATTAAATACAAGCCCGCTAGCTTACGGTGAATAAACAACGCATCAACAGGAGGCGTATGCCATTGCTGCGACTGTGCGCTTAACTGCAAGCCTGCATCTTTAATATTGCTAGCAAGCGCGCTATTTTTAAAATCAAACTCGCCGTTATAGCGCAGTGGCTCGCAGGCCATTAAAAATAAATCAATCACTTTTTCTTTGTAATTGTCTTTGAGGGAATCTTTAAAATAGCCAATATCGGTGGCGGCATTGAGCACCCCTTCACGATCGTTATTACTACCAGCTTTAAATAAAGCTAGATAGGCATTACTTAGTGCTGGGGTAATTTCTCGTGTGGCACCAAAGTCAAATAATACTATTTTTTGTGATTCAGGTTGGTAATGAAAATTTGCAAAGTTAGGGTCGGTTTGGATTAAATTAAAGACAAACATTTCTTTAAAAAATAAATCAATCAGTTGTTCAGCAACTCGGCTTCGCTCTGATTGTGGTAAATATGTAATGCCCTCTATAGGCTTGGCATCTACATACTCCATGGTTAGCACTTGCGCAGTACTGTGCTGAGGATACACGCTAGGGACTTTGAAATGCGCGTTATCTGCTAACAGGTTTTTGTAACGTGCTAAATACTCAGCTTCTCGAGTGTAGTCGGCCTCTGCTAATAGCTGTGCCTTGGCTTCTGCCACTAAGGGTTTAATATCCAGCTCTTTAGGTAATAACCGCGATAAGGTAAGTAAAGTGATCACGTTATCTACGTCACTCACTACACTTTTTGCGATTCCAGGGTATTGAATTTTAACTGCCAGTTGCGCGCCATTTTCTTTATAAGCTAAATGAACCTGGCCAATGGACGCCGCCGCAAACGGCCTGAGCTCAATATGAGAAAAACGCGATAACCAATCCTCTCCCCACTGCTCTTTTAAAACACTAACCAGTTGTTTGTGTGGCATCGGGTTGGCATCTGAGCGCAATAAAGACAGCAATTGAGCAAGTTCGGGGGTTAGTAAGTCGCCAGCATCCATTGAAAGCAGCTGCCCAAGCTTCATTGCCGCACCGCGCAGGTGTGAGAGTTGAGTGGCTAGGTTTTCAATATTTTTAGGCTGAAGCAATAAGCTTTTATTATCCCAGCCTTTACCAGAAAGCGCACTTTTAGCCCCGCCCACTAACATATTCGTGGCGACGCCAGTGGCTAATGAGCCTAACTTTGCAAAACGTGAAAGTCGAGATGTGGGAACGGATCGCTCATTAGCCATAATTAACCTAATCTATTAATAATAAGGTCAACTAATACGTTTTATTACGCCTATTGGATCTAAATTATAACCGAGGGACTAGCTTAATAGCGCCTTCTACTACTTTTAAATCTAAAGGTAAATTACTTAATAATGCCATTTTAGGATCGTTCATATTTAACTTATAAACGGGGTTAACGGCTAAAAAAGCATTCATTACATCCATGGCCTCGTTATCCAGCACTTCTAAATTACCTTTAAAGCCACCGGCATCAATGCTTGAGTCGAGTAACTTAACATTACGTAAAAATACCGCTTTTTTCTCGCTGTCATAAAAAGGAGTGCCCTGTATTTGCAGCTTTAAGCGCACTGGGTACTTTAATGCAAAAGCATTAATCTCGGCGCTAGAATCTGCACCTAATAAAACATAATCACTATTATCTGGGCCAATATTAACGCTTAAATCATTCACATCAAACTGCACAGGTAAGCCCATCAGGCTAACTTTTTCACTTAATTTAGGTAACTCTTTATTTAGTAACGACTCAACCTCTGAATTTGTAAATGAATAAACCGAAATACCCTGCGTACTGTTACAGGCAGTTAAAAATAGTAGTGAAATAAAAACAAAAATTTTCATGCAAAACCCTATTGGTTAATCGTATAGGCAGTAAGTAACCATAATAAAAAGCCGCTTTAATAGCGGCTTTTTCATTTTAGTTGATAAGAGCGATTGCGCTTAGGGTCTGTTGATCTTTGCGGATTAAAATTTGTTCAAACTAGGGGCGGTTTAATCGCGGCGCGAGGTTTGTAACCTAGTGGGCTAAGTAAAAACCGAG
>NZ_AUTH01000023.1:0-37651 GCF_000497975.1 Pseudoalteromonas sp. TB41
GAAGCCCGAAGCCCGAAGCCCGGAGCCCGGAGCCCTTTTACCAAATCATTTCTACAAATTCAGGGTGGTCGATATACGGGTTACGATTTCCCTGAAATTCAAACGCTGCTTGATTGCGGTCTAATTCCATTTGGCTAACGGGGTCGTTGTTATGCCATTTTAACAACATAGCCACGACCCAATTTTCAAATACTTGGTTACTAGAGCCGTTAAGTACGGCATTACTAGCCGTAGTGTTATTTTGCCAAGAGCCGATTACGTTTTGGTAGCGTGTAGCCATGTAAAAATAAGCGCGAGCAAAGTCACCTTTAAATTCATCAATAGGCTCAAATACAGTACCAGTGTAATTAATCGCACTACTTGCAGAACCTAATTGACTGCCATTGGTTGAAGTAAACGTAGCGCTGGCCACTTCACCGAACGGGAAGTTGCTACGCTTTGAATTTACATAGCCGTCAGTGGCGTAAATATGATGAACATCAGAGTTCATTGGTTCTATGGTGCCGCCAAACCAGCTTTTAGGAAATGAATGCTCGCGGTTATAACAATCGGCTTCGCTATTGTAGGTGCCACACTGATCGCTTACAGCGGTATAAGTGTAGCTATCTACTCCATTTGGCTTTTCACTGTACATATCTAAAATACTGTTATCATTTTCAAAGTATTTATCGCGTGCTGATGCGTCGTAAAAACTCCAAATAGCAGAATACCCTTGAGCGTTATGGTTATTAATAATGTTATAAAGCTCAGTTTTTAGCGTGTAGCCAGTTAAGCCTTGAGTTGTAACATAGTAGCCGGTTGGCGTCGGTGTTGGCTGAGTTGCACCTAATGAGAATGCGGTAGACTCACTTGCTTGAAAGCTTGATCCACTGGCAAGCAATGTGGCTTCATTATTCAAGGCGTAGCTGCCACTGCCAAATGAGCAACAAATACCATCGCCGTAGCTGTCGTTAATAGTAAATGTATAGTCGCCATTGGTTAAACATAATTGTTCGGTGTATTGAGTATTTGCGGCATAACCACTGCCGCTTGCAACCATACCAGCTTGGTTGTGTGTTATTTGCCAACTGGTTTCTTTGCCGTAGTTATCTGTGGTTAGGTTAAAAGTAAGGCTGTTATCTGCGCAGCTTGGAGAATCACTGCTGTCATTATTAGGTAAGAAGTTATCAACATAAACTAACTCACTACCATCAAAGCCGCTTGTATCGTAAAAGCGTAAACCGACATCAATCGTTTTACTACTATCAGCGGTATAGCTGTAAGTTATGGTTTGCCATTGATTGGTTTGTGCTGGATTTGAATAGCCTTGATAACCATCTATGAACAAACGGGCCTTAAGATGACCTTCGGTATGATACACATCCACTGAAAATTCATAAGTTTCACCCATTTCCACCGTGACTTGCTGTAAAAAGTCAGTGTTACTTTGTGTGCCAGTATTTACGCTAATCGCTGCTGCTTGTAAGCCTGTACTCACGACTGCGCTGTTGGCAGATACGTTAATACCGCTATCAATCACCGTCCATGCTTGTGGGGTGTTGCCTGTCCATTGTTCAAAGTTGCCATTAACCACATTAGCCATCGCAGGCAAAGAGCTCAATAACAACGCGCTCAAAAGTAATTTTTTTTTATATATGCCGTGTAACATAGGTGTTCCTATTTTATAGTTTTAAGCAATATACATTAGATTATAAAGGTTACAAAATTGTTAAATTAGAATTTCATAAAAGGCAATAAAAACCCTTTAGGTTAATTTCACTGGTTTTTAACTAGATTAATAACTAAATGGAATATCAAAGCAGATTCTATTCTTTTTTTATCTATGCTTAGACGGCTATCCTGCATACTCAATTAACCTCAACAGAACCTTCTGAATGAGGTGGCACTCATTTTAAACAATGTGAACAAGCATTGTGTTTAACGTTCAGGGTTATGAGGAAAAATTCATGTTGTTAGGTCAACTCAATGCGCTAGCAAGTCCGCTTTCGCAAGAGCAAGTACAAAAGCTACAAGGTTTAGTGGCTGAGCTTAATCCAATTCAGCAAGCGTGGGTTAGCGGCTATTTGGCTGCTAATGCTAATTCAGCAGCGCTAGGTGCGCCAATTGCAGGTACACCGGCAACCTCTGAGGCAGCAGTACTTACTATTTTGTATGGTTCACAAACAGGTAACGCGAAAGCGGTGGCGACTAAGCTTAAAGAGCAAGCTGAATCTCGTGGGTTAGCTGCAAAGCTGGTTAGCATGTCAGATTACAAGCCAACCGCATTGAAAAAAGAAAAGTTTTTAACCGTTGTTGTATCAACTTATGGTGAAGGTGAGCCACCTGAAGACGCTGAAACACTGTACGAATTTTTAATTACCAAAAAAGCGCCAAAGCTTGATGGCGTTAAAGTCGCGGTATTAGGTTTAGGTGATTCTAGCTATGAATTTTTCTGTCAAACCGCTAAAGACTTTGAAGAGCGTTTAACTAAACTCGGTGCAGAGGTTATTTATCAACGTGCCGACCTAGACGTTGATTACGATGACGAAGCCGCCACTTGGATTGAGGGCGCGTTAAATGCGTTTGAACCAGATTTAAAAGCTCAGCAAGATACCACAGGCGGCCAAGTTGTATCAATGCCATTTGGCTCGCCCACGACAGCGGCTAGCCAATACACTAAGCAAAACCCGTTTGCGGCAGAGCTAAGCTTAGTGCAAAAAATTACCGGTCGTGACTCAACCAAAGATGTACGCCATGTTGAAATTTCACTTGAAGGCTCTGACATTACCTATACGCCGGGTGACTCGTTAGGCATTTACTTTTTAAATGATGAAGCCCGTGTAGATGAGCTACTAGCGCAAACGCAAATTGATCCAACTAGCCGCGTTAAACTTGGCGATGAAGAACTTAGCGTGCGTGATGCCTTAATTGAAAAACTAGAGCTGACACAATCGTACCCTGGTTTTGTCGAAAAATATGCCACGGCTACAGGCACGCCTGAACTTCTTAAGCTTGTGGAAGATAAAGCCGCAATGCGCGAATATATTGAGCCTCGCCAAATTTTTGATGTGGTTGCACAAAACCCAGCTAAATTAGAGGCGCAAACACTGGTTGATTGCCTACGTAAACTGCAAGCGCGCTTATATTCAATTGCTTCTAGCCAAAGCGAGGTTGAGGACGAAGTGCATTTAACTATTGCATTGGTTGAGTTTGAAGCGTTTGGCACAGAGCATTTAGGTGGCTGTTCAGGCTATTTAGCACGCCGTGCGCAAGAAGGCTGTAAAGTAAAAGTATTTAGTGAACATAACGACAACTTCCGCTTACCAGTAAATGATGACACACCGATTATCATGGTAGGGCCAGGTACAGGTATTGCACCGTTCCGTGCTTTTTTACAAGAACGTGATGCGCGAGAGGCTACGGGTAAAAACTGGCTGTTTTTTGGTAACCCACACTTTACCCAAGACTTTTTATACCAAGTAGAAATTCAAGGTTACTTAAAATCAGGCTTATTGAGTAAAGTAGATGTGGCGTTTAGCCGTGAGCAAGCAGAAAAAGTTTACGTGCAAGACAAGTTACGTAAAAACTCAAAAGAAGTATTTGACTGGTTAGAAGCGGGTGCTCATTTTTATGTGTGTGGCGATGCAAACCGTATGGCTAAAGATGTACACAATGCCTTAATTGATATCATCACAGAAAATACCGGCAAAAGTAATGAAGAAGCCGATCAATACTTAAAAGATTTGCGTAGCGCAAATCGCTATCAGAAAGACGTGTATTAAGTGCACGTTGTTTATTTTATTAAAAGCTAACAGCCGTCACTGTAACAAATTTAGGATTTAAAATGAGCGAACAAGATAAAACCGTAAAGCTTTCTGATAACGAACGTTTAAAAAGAGAAAGTAACTTTTTACGCGGCACTATAGCGCAAGATTTAAAAGATGAAATTACCGGTGGTTTTACTGCCGATAATTTCCAGTTAATTCGTTTTCATGGCATGTACCAGCAAGATGACCGCGATATTCGTCCTGAGCGTGCTAAGCAAAAGCTAGAACCACTACATAATGTCATGCTGCGTGCGCGTATGCCTGGCGGCATTATTAAGCCCGAGCAATGGTTAGCAATTGATAAGTTTGCTGGGGAGAAAACCAGCTATGGCAGTATTCGTTTAACTACGCGCCAAACATTTCAGTTTCATGGTGTATTAAAACCTGAAATTAAAGGTATGCACCAATTACTTAATAGCGTGGGTATTGATTCTATTGCAACTGCCGGTGACGTGAACCGAAATGTACTTTGTACCACTAACCCTGTTGAGTCTGAGTTACACCAGGAGGCGTATGAGTGGGCGGCAAAGATTTCTGAGCACTTATTACCTAAAACCAAAGCGTATGCAGAGATTTGGCTCAATGGCGAAAAAAGCGAAACCACAGAAGAGCCAATTTTAGGCTCAACTTATTTACCGCGTAAGTTTAAAACCACTGTAACAATTCCACCAAATAATGAAGTGGATGTTCATGCAAACGACTTAAACTTTGTGGCGATTGCTGATAACGGTAAATTAGTTGGTTTTAACGTGCTAGTAGGGGGTGGCCTTGCCATGACCCATGGCGATACAGCAACCTACCCGCGTAAAGCGGACGACTTTGGCTTTATTAGCCTAGAAGATACCTTAAAAATTGCTGAGCACGTGGTATCTGTTCAGCGTGATTGGGGTAATCGTTCTAACCGTAAAAACGCAAAAACTAAATACACACTTGACCGTGTTGGGTCTGGTGTATTTAAAGCAGAAGTTGAAAAACGTGCAGGCGTGAGTTTTGCACCAAGCCGCCCTTATGAGTTTACTCATCGAGGGGATCGTATTGGTTGGGTTGAAGGCATTGACGGTAAACATCACTTAACGCTCTTTATTCAAAGTGGTCGTATTTTAGATTACCCCAATAAGCCACTGAAAACAGGGTGTCGTAAGATTGCAGAAATCCATCAAGGTGACTTTCGCATGACCGCCAATCAAAACTTAATTATTGCCGGTGTGCCTGCGGATCAAAAAGCAATCATTGAAAAAATAGCGCGTGAACACGGTTTGATTGATGACAAAGACACTGAGCAACGTAAAAACTCAATGGCGTGTGTGTCACTGCCCACTTGTCCTTTAGCGATGGCTGAAGCCGAGCGTTACTTACCGAGTTTAATTGAAAAAATAGAAGGCTTATTGGCTAAGCATGGAGTACCAAATGACAGCATTATTATGCGTGTGGTTGGTTGCCCTAACGGCTGTGGTCGTGCCATGCTAGCTGAAGCTGGATTAGTAGGTAAAGGCCCAGGTAAGTACAATGTTTACCTTGGCGGGAATACGGAGGGTACGCGTATCCCTAAGCTTTATCTTGAAAATGTGGGCGAAGAAGTTTACCTAGAGGCATTTGATAAGCTGATTGGGCAATGGGTTAGTGAGCGCAATGAAGGCGAATGCTTTGGTGATTTTGTTATTCGCAAGGGTATTGTTGCAGAAGTAAAAGTATCTGTTACCGATTTTTACGCATAATTTAAAAGCAGCGCACCGCGCTGGTGAGGTTTAAAATTGACCATGAGTGAATTTAAAAACATATTACAGCTAGATAAGCAAAGCCAACAGGCTATGTTAGCTGATGCGAACGGTTTGCTGGCTAACATGAGTGCTGAGCAGCGCGTTGCATGGGCGTTAGAGCACTTGCCTGACACCGCGTTTTTATCATCGAGTTTTGGTATTCAAGCAGCGGTAATGTTGCATTTAATGACATCACAGCGCCCCGATATACCAGTTGTACTAACAGACACGGGTTATCTATTTCCAGAGACCTATCAGTTTATCGATCAGATGAGCGAGCGTTTATCACTTAATTTAAAAGTGTATAAAGCGCAGTTGAGCCCTGCTTGGCAAGAGGCTAAATTTGGAAAACTATGGGAGCTTGGTGAAGAAGGTATTAAGCAATACAACCAGCTCAATAAAGTAGAGCCAATGACGCGTGCTTTAAAAGAGCTTAACGCGAGCACTTGGTTTAGTGGCTTGCGTCGAGATCAATCGTCGAGCCGTGCTGAAAAACAAGTTTTAGAAATAAGCCGGGGTACAGTAAAAGTGTACCCTATTATTGAGTGGAATAATCGTGATGTGTACCAATACCTCACTAAACATGATCTGCCATACCACCCATTATGGGAGCAAGGTTATGTGTCTATGGGTGATGTACACACTACGCGTAAATTAGAGCCAGGAATGAGCGAAGAAGAAACCCGCTTTTTTGGGCTGAACCGTGAGTGTGGCTTGCATATTGATGGTGATGGAATTTAATTACCTTATTATTCAAAGCTATAAATTTAAAAACGCAGCTAAAGCTGCGTTTTTATTTTGTGGAAAATAATTGCCTGACTGCTGTTTTTTTATTATATTAATGATAATAAAGGATTAAATTTACAGCAGGAACGCTATGAAATACTTTACCTACTTAGCAATATCAGTAATGGTCATTGCTCTTATCTCTTTGTTTTATCTTAAAAAGCCAAATGGGCAACCTTGGCTAACCAGCTCATTGATTAAAAATGAATCTTTTTCTATTAAAGATAAAGTGGTAGCGCTTTCATCTAATACATTCGAACAGCTCACACTTGAGCTTAAAAAAGTAGGAGATAAAATCACATCGTCACCGTTAGCATCTGACTCTCAAAGTAAAATTTATAAGTGGCAAGATGAGCAAGGACAGTGGCATTTCTCCGATGTGCCAAATCAAAATGGCAAGAGTATTGAAGTGCATCTTGATCCCGCAGATATTAATGTTGTGGTAGCCGAAGATACGGCTATATTAAGTGGCAGTGCTAAATCTGCGGCAAAACCTTTTCCTCAGCGAGCGCCTGAAATATACAACAGTGAGTCAATTAATAAGTTGTTTGAAGATGCTGAAAAAGCCAAAAAGAGAATTGAGCAACGCAGTAAAGAAGTCGAAAGTTTCAGCGGCTTTTAGCCCTAGGGGGTTACTGCGATTTCAAGTAGCGCTTTTCTGCTTCCATTAATAATATGGTTAAATAAATTTTAGTTGGCAGTGATAAAAACACACCAATTGCAATGCACGCTGCTGCAGTAATAATGCCTTTAATACCGTACTGGCTGGTAAAGTAGCTCGATACAATTAATACATGGCCCGTCACAATCAGGCATAATCCAAGCAAAATAGATGTTTTAAGTAGTCTTATCATTACTATTGAAGACATGGCGACCTCTGCGCAGCGTGTCTTCTTAGTGTATGGTATCTTGATAGAGCAACATTGATTTAGCGCAAGGGTGTATCAATATTTACTTCTATAGCGAATGTAAAAAAGCCCAGCTCATTGCTGAGCTAGGCTTTTAAGCTACCATTGTTTAATGGCTAGTTAGTCGAGCATATCGCGTAATACGTACTGCAAAATCCCGCCATGTTTGTAGTAATCCCACTCTTTAGGGGTATCAATACGCACATCGGCACTAAAACTAACTTGTTTACCTTCACTGTTAGTGGCAATGACACTGACTTCGTCGGTTTTGTCGTATAAACCTTGAATATCAAATTGTTCTTGCCCCGTTAAGCCCAATGATTCATGGCTTTCACCCTCTTTAAATTGTAAAGGTAATACGCCCATACCAATCAGGTTCGAGCGGTGAATACGCTCATAGCTTTGTGCTATCACAGCTTTAATACCGAGTAGTAATGAACCTTTTGCAGCCCAATCTCGTGAGGAGCCGGTACCATATTCTTTACCTGCTAGAACCACTAATGGTGTTCCACTCTCTTGATATGCCATTGCCGCATCATAAATACTCTCTAGCTTATCGTCAGGTTGAGTGCGAGTGACACCGCCCTCAGTACCGGGGGCAAGTAAGTTTTTAAGGCGCACATTAGCAAATGTACCACGCATCATCACTTCGTGATTACCACGGCGAGAACCATAAGAATTAAACTGTGCTTTTTCTACCCCATTTTCTTGTAGATAAAGTCCTGCGGGTGCCTCCGCTTTAATCGCACCTGCTGGTGAAATATGATCGGTAGTCACTGAATCGCCTAGTTTAGCTAGACAGCGCGCACCTTCTATTTTTGGGATCCCCGGCGGTTCAACACTCATACCATCAAAGAATGGCGCTTTTTTAATATAAGTCGAGGCAGCATCCCAATCGTAAAGCTTACCATCAGGTATTTGAATTTTTTGCCAGCGACTGTCGCCATCGTAAACATTGGCGTAGCTTTTTTCGAACATTTCTTTAGTTACCGTATTTTTTACAAGCTCACTCACTTCTTTAACGCTTGGCCAAATATTTTTAAGGTATATATCGTTACCATGCTTATCTTGCGCAAGTGGTTCGTTGTATACATCAATATCGGTTCTACCTGCTATAGCATAAGCTACTACAAGTGGTGGCGACGCGAGGAAGTTCATTTTAACGTCTTGGTGAATACGCCCTTCAAAGTTACGGTTACCCGACAAAATAGAGCTTACAATTAGTTTATGTTTTTGAATAGCTTCTGAAATTTCATCCGCTAATGGGCCTGAGTTACCGATACAGGTGGTACAGCCATAACCAACTAAGTTAAAACCAAGCGCATCAAGATCATCCATTAACCCTGCTTTTTCAAGGTAATCGGTAACCACCTGCGAACCTGGTGCTAAAGACGTTTTAACCCAAGGTTTTACATTAATATCTAATTGACGTGCTTTTTGAGCCACTAATCCTGCCGCTAAAATTACGCTTGGATTAGAGGTATTAGTACAGCTTGTGATTGCAGCAATGACGCAGGCGCCATCGTTTAATTCAAACTCTTGGCCATTAAAGTTAACTTTTGCTGCGCCCATAAACTGCGCTTCATCAGTGGGTTCGTCAGGATTGGTAGTAGGGCCTTCACTTTCAATACGCGCTTGCTCTTCATCGCTTTTATCTCGACGTGCCATACGTTCGTCTTGGAAGTCTTTTAAGTGTTGACCAATAACATCACCGGCTTTATCCAGTGTGATTCTGTCTTGTGGACGTTTCGGGCCAGCAAGACTTGGTACTACATCATCTAAAGTTAGTTCTAGCTTATCAGTATAATGTGCTTCATCGCCATCATTACGCCATAAACCTTGATGTTTTGCGTAATCTTCAATCAGTTTAAGCTGCTTTTCATCGCGATTAGTTAAGCGTAAGTAATTAATCGTTTCATCATCAATAGGGAAAATACCACAGGTTGCGCCATATTCCGGTGCCATGTTGGCAATAGTCGCTCTGTCGGCCAGTGGTAAGTCGGCAAGCCCGTCACCATAAAACTCAACAAACTTACCTACCACACCGTGGTTACGCAGCATTTCAGTAACAGTAAGTACTAAATCGGTTGCTGTAGTGCCCTCAGGTAAGCGACCATTTAATTTAACACCCACAACCTGTGGAATAAGCAAGCTAATAGGTTGGCCAAGCATTGCGGCTTCGGCTTCAATACCGCCTACACCCCAACCGAGTACGCCTAAGCCGTTGATCATGGTTGTGTGAGAATCAGTACCAACCAGTGTATCTGGATAAGCTAACGATTTACCGTTTTTTGTATCATTAAATACTACGCGGGCTAAATACTCTAAATTTACTTGATGGACAATACCTGTGGCTGGTGGCACCACTTTTAAATTATCAAATGCAGTTTGACCCCAACGTAAAAATTCGTATCGCTCTTTATTACGTTCATATTCTAGTTTTGAATTTAAGTCGAATGAGCCATCTTTACCGTAACCATCCACTTGTACTGAGTGATCTATCACCAGTTCAGCCGGAGAAAGCGGATTTATTTTTGCAGGATCGCCACCAAGTTTTTCCATCGCATCACGCATGGCGGCTAAGTCAACAATAGCAGGGACACCGGTAAAATCTTGCATTACTACGCGGGCAGGGGTGAAGGCTACTTCGGCCGAGGGCTTAGCCTTTGGATCCCAATCTAGTAGTGCCTGAATATCTTGCTCTTTAATATTCACACCATCTTCATTACGCAATAAATTTTCTAGTAATATTTTTAACGAAAAAGGCAGGCGTTTGACTTTATCGCCAAGTCCCATGAGCGAGTTAATATGATATTGCTCGCCATTGATAGTAAGCTGTTGTTGGGTGTCGAAACTATTTTTCATTATTTGTCCCTTCAATAAATTAGATTGATATTCTTGAAAAAGTGACCTCTGTAGTAGTTTGCAAACTGTGTACCATGATAAAAAAATACCATGCAGTGTAATTTTTTTGACTGTTATATAAATAGAGATGAAGGCCAAAAGTTAAAATTCAAGGGATTCTCTGAGTAATAATTGGCCACAAAACTAAACTCAAAAAAGTGTTATTTAAAGTAGTCCTGTTGTTTTAAGTGGAAACTTAAATACACCAATGCAATCGCAATTAAGGTCACTGCAATAGGCATAAAAATAGCGCTAACGCCAAACAAGCTGATGCTATTAATAATCATAAAATTATAGTATTGCTGAGCTAAAACCGCTGCCAAAGAGATTATTAATGTTAATGTGGCTAGTGACTTTTTGAATAATAAAAGTACGCACCCTAATGCGCCGCCAAATACTGCAATAGCAAACGCTAAAGTAGCCCATAGAGGTTGGCTGTTATAAGCAAGTTGTTGTTCTTGTGGGAGTTTACTTACCATTTCGGGTGTTAATAATAGCTGCATGATAAATGCAAAAACACCTAATATATTCCATAACAGGGCGGTGATGAGTACGGGTTTTATCCAGCGGTTTGCAGTGTTTTCTGACATGTAAGCATCGATTTTTTATTATTGATATTCTATTAAAGAATAAAAAAGCCAGTGATGCAAACTGGCTTTTAATAACACATATGACGTAAGCGAATGTTAGCCAAACGAAATAGGACGACGACCCGTTTTTTCATCCACTTTAGGTTTTTTAGTACGTTTGCGCTTATTTTTAGCCGGCTCTGTTGTTGCTACGGGCGCGGCTTTTTCTGCTGTAACTGTTTCATCAATAACAGGACGCTCTGCAGGAGTTGCATCTTCACTTAGCGTCAGTTGGAACAACTCGCCATCAAATGTAAGAACATCGCCACTGTATAATTTTTTCCGTTTAATTGTACAAATTTCATGGTTAACACCTACATAGCCACCGCTAATTAGATTTTTTGCTTGGCCACCACCTTCAACTAGATCTAATACTTTTAATAATTTACAAAGCTCTATAGGCTCTTCTTCTAATTCAATTTCTATATATTCTTCGTTCATCATGTTTCTCTGTGGGGGTGGCATTAGCTGTAGTATAAAGGCTAGCTGGTTATTTTGCACCAAAGTGCGTTTGTTAGATGCGATGATTGTGCATTTTTTATGAAACTTTTTACCTCTTTCATTTGTCTTTAAAAAAACTGAAGTAATTCAAGACTACACTTCGCGTGAAAAAAATTACACATTGGCGCGCTTATTGCCAATATCTGTCGTAAAAAGAGATTGAATATAAACAGTGGAGTAAAACATGGGCATAAGATTAGCGATGAAAAAAGAGCTAATGGGCTTAGACAATTCAGATATGTTAACTGCTGATGATGTTAGAAAGCATTTGGCTCAGCAGGTACAAGAAGACACTGAACGTGGTTTTTCAGTTATCTCCAAGTTTAATGACACCCATAGTCAGTTAGTCAGCGGGCTTAAAACCAAACAAAGCGAGCTGGTATTTGAACGACATCGTTTATTTAATGAAGTACTTTATAATCGCCAGAGTGTTGATGCATGGTTAAATAACCAAATAAATTAAATTGCCATTTTAAATCACCCCTTATAGACTACACTTGTAATCGATCGGGGGTGATAATGAAAAATGGAATTTTAATATGTGTATTGGTGTTTTTATTAGCTGCGTGCCAGCGACCTACTGTTTATGTTTTTATTGAAAACTTGCAAGGTGAACAGCGCAACCAGCTAGATGCTGCACTAAATGCACAAACTCTTCCCTATGAATATGTAGAACTAGCAATCCCATCAGATTTTGGTGAGGCCACATTACTACTCTCAAGCGATAAAATTTACCCCAAAGAGACGGAGCAACTTGCAGCTATAATGCAAGAGCTAGGGTACGCGCCACAAGTTAATTATACAAGTCGTTCAAATCATTTTTATGGTGATGGCAATATAGGCTTTTATTTAAAAAATGCTGATGCCAATAGAAATTTTGTTATGCCTAAACAGCTGAGAACAACTCATTGCAGCGAAGATAAATACAATGATTTAGCAGTCAAATTTGCAAATGAAGCTGTTGAGCTTACATTACCAAGTGGCGCAATCGTGAGGCTAAACTGGGAATATTTATATGGTTATGTTGTTGTTTATTTTAAAGACTATTCGCAAACATACAGTCATTCGCAGCCGCTTGTAAATACCCCCTTTGGCGCCAAGCCGTCAGATACCTACACATATACCGCAAGCGTTAACACCCCTGGTTGGCTTGATTGCTCACTACAAATTGTTTATATGGACTGATTTAACCGTGGGTTTCTATATGTTCGCTTAGTTTAGCTATGCGCAGGCTCATTCCTTCAATAATACGGTCTTTAATTTTTTCGCGTATAACATTAGGTAGGCGGGTAAGGGCATCGGCAGTAATAGCCAGTACGATGGCATTTTCTTTGGCGCGTGCATTAATGCTGCGCTCTCGGTTATTAATAAACGCGCCCTCACCAATAAATTCACCAGGCTCTATACTACCCAGTTTCAGTAGGTGACTATGCTTAAACACCATCAAAGAGCCACTGAGGACAATAAAAAGTCGCTTGTCATTATCAAACTCTTTAAATAAAAACTGATTTTTACTTACTAAGTATAATAATCCAAACGACTCTAAAAGAATTTGACGTTCATTAAGCGTGAACTCTTTAAAGAATTCTAAGCGATTTATAATTTCCATTTGCTTAAACAAAGGGATGTTTTCAATTAACTTCATCAATAACCTAGGGCGCTAGCCTTATAAAATATCAGCTAATATTGCGCTCTTTTAATTTACGGGTCAACGTATTGCGACCCC
Organism: Pseudoalteromonas sp. TB41; assembly: GCF_000497975.1. NCBI lineage: Bacteria > Pseudomonadati > Pseudomonadota > Gammaproteobacteria > Alteromonadales > Pseudoalteromonadaceae > Pseudoalteromonas > Pseudoalteromonas sp. TB41. Next base: position 13,018 of record NZ_AUTH01000023.1, read on the forward strand.
AACCAATTTTTACCGCGGCTTCTTGCTTATGGCCTGAACAATTAGCGAGTGCTGTTTTTATTAAGCGGGTTTCCAGCTGGGCTTGAATATCCGGCCAAATATTTTCTTTACCTTGTTTAAACTCTTGATTAAGCCATTGCTGAAATGAATCTAGCCAATCGCCTTCTTGAGTTGCGGCGGCATTATCAATAATTTCAGGGGGTAAATCTTGCTCACCAATCAGCTCCCCAGGTGCCATTACGGTTAACCATCGACAGGTGTTTTCAAGCTGGCGAACATTTCCTGGCCAATTAAATAAACACAGTTGTTTAATCGCTTTAGGGCTAAGTACTTTACTATCTACTTGCAGGTCTTTTGCACTTTTATGTAAAAAGTGTAGCGCTAAGCGTTCTATGTCTTCGGGGCGCTCGCGTAGAGCCGGCAAGCGTAAGCGAACCACGTTTAAACGATGAAATAAGTCATCTCTAAACTTACCTTGTTTTACCAGCTCTTCTAAATTTTGGTGAGTGGCAGCAATGATGCGCACATCCACTTTTATACTTTGATGGCCGCCAACGCGGTAAAACTCGCCATCGGCTAATACGCGTAACAAGCGGGTTTGTACATCAAGTGGCATATCACCTATTTCATCCAAAAATAAGGTACCGCCATTGGCTTGTTCAAAGCGCCCTTTACGCACGCTATCGGCCCCCGTAAAAGCGCCTTTTTCATGGCCAAATAATTCAGACTCAACTAACTCTTTAGGAATAGCGGCCATATTAAGAGCAATAAATTGGTTTTCTTTACGCGGGCTGTGATTGTGCAAGGCGCTGGCAACCAACTCTTTACCGGTACCTGATTCACCATTGATGAGTACGCTCATACTGGATGCTGAGAGTTTGCCTATAGCACGAAACACTTCCTGCATAGCAGGGGCTTCGCCAATAATATGAGCGCTTTTGGGTGGCGCGCTTTTTCGTTTGGTTTTTTTGGTCGAATTAGCACGATAGGCGCTTTCCACTAGCGCAACGGCTTCATTTAAATCAAACGGTTTAGCTAAGTACTCAAACGCACCTTTTTGAAAAGCATTAACCGCTGAGTCTAAATCAGAGTGTGCGGTCATAATAATAACGGGTAGGCCAGGGGTTTGCTCAGCTATCAGCTCAAGTAACGCCATCCCGTCCATCCCCGGCATTCTTACATCTGAAATTAACACACTGGGTTGACTAAATTTTAGTGCATTAAGAACGTTTTGCGCATCTGCAAAGCTTTCTACTTCAAACCCTGCGCGAGTCAGTGCTTTTTCTAGTACAAAGCGAATTGAGGCATCATCATCTACAAGCCAAGCTGTTTTCATGCAAACTCCAAAGTATTAATCTGTAAATGGCAGATAAATATTAAATTCAGTATGTCCTGGCCAACTATCGCATTCGATATAGCCATCATGTTGATCAATCAAGGTTTGCGCTATAGATAATCCAAGTCCCGAGCCACCTTCTTTATTAGTGGTCATAGGGTAAAATAAGGTGTCGCGTAAATTAGCATCAATACCTGGGCCGTTATCCATTACTTGAATAAGCAATGCCTTTTTAGGGGCTTTTCCCGGGCGACGATGCTGATAATTAATCCGTGTTTTTATTTTTATTTCGCCACCATCCACCAATGCCTGTTGCGCATTACGCACAATATTAAGCACCACTTGTTGAACCTTGCTCTGATCAATATAGACATCAGGAATACTCGGGTCGTAGTCTTTAACTAACCGAATATCGCGGTTGTTATCTAACGTACTGAGTTTAACAACCGACTCTAATGTTTGATGTATATTGCCATACGATTTTTGCGGTAGTTGGTTAGGCCCAAGGAGTCTATCAACTAATTCACGCAACCGATCGGCTTGTTCAATTATCAGTTCTGCACATTGATCTCTTTCTTGTTGATCACCCTCATACTGCAATAATTGCGCCGCCCCGCGAATTCCACCCAGCGGGTTTTTAATTTCATGGGCTAAACCGCGAATTAAGTTACGTGCAGCTTGGTATTGATGCATTTGATTTGAGACTTGGTCATGTTTTATTTCGTCATCGGTTTGTCGACATTCAAATAAAATATAATAGGTGTCGTTATGTTTTATTCGCCGAGTACTCACCGCTAATTTTGCATGGCGAGAATCGATAAACACCACGTCAGCCCTGTGCTGGTGGCAGTCTACACCATCAACTAACGAGTACTGTGCAATGCGTTTTAAGTCGATAGAATGGTAGTTAAATAAATCGTCGAATGCTTGTCCTAGCAAACGTTTTTCGCCTAAGCCAAGTAATTCACTGGCACTGGTGTTAGCGTAAATAAGCTGAAAGCTTTCATCAAGTAACATCAGGGCGGTTGTTTGGTTTTGCCAAATTATATTCAGTAGCTCTGGGCTAAAATGTGTTTTATTAATCATCATTGCACCATTTTAGTGCGCCTGGGAAGGTAGGCAAGGTTTTTAGAAAATATACGCTAAACACGCGTACTTAATTGTAATTATCGACCTATGTTAAGGCCTTTACGGTGCATAAAAAATACACTTTCAGGACTGGTTGCAATTACCTGATTTTGTTTATTATAAAGTTTAACTTGCAGTGTGTGTTGGCCTCGCTCCACATCTCTTAACGCCAGTGTAGTGGTGTCACTAGGTTCACCAATGGCAACGCCATTTAAAAATAAACCAATGGTAAATCCAGCTTCAAATCGAGGGGCAATACGGGTAGAGACATACACAGAGCCGGTGTTTTCCCTGATAGTTTGGTTTGGTTCAGGCGATGAAATACTAATACTAAACTTTACTGCTGTTTTAGTAGGAGCAGTATCAAGAATATCGGTGTTTGTAGCGGGCATGCTGAGATGTTGGCTCGTGAGTTTAACCTCTTTAGCGCCAGGCTGAGGAGTATCTGAAAAAACCAACACCCCATTTTTGTCTTTCCATGCGTAAATTTTTTTATCGCTCGCATGGCTATTAAGGCTTAACATTAAAGCTATTAATAGCAACAAAATCTTACCTACCATCCAGCTATCCTGCATTGTTTAAACTAACTTCACTTTAGTGTAGAACCGTTAAATTTACCATAAAAAAAGCCCGCAAAGCGGGCTTAAAACACACATTATTTATCGGTTAATAAATTAACAGCTGTAGTACATTTCGAACTCAACAGGGTGAGTTGTCATGTTAAGTTTTTCAACTTCTTTTGACTTAAGTGCGATGTAAGCATCGATTAGGTCATTGGTGAATACACCACCTTGGTTTAAGAATTCACGGTCTGAATCAAGTGCAGCTAGTGCTTCATCTAATGATGAGGCTACTGTTGGAATTTCTGCCGCTTCTTCAGCTGGTAAGTCGTATAAATCCTTGTCCATAGCATCGCCAGGGTGGATCTTGTTTTTAATTCCGTCAAGGCCAGCCATAAGCATTGCTGAGAAAGCAAGGTATGGGTTAGCTGTTGGATCTGGGAAGCGTACTTCGATACGACGACCTTTTGCAGATGGCACAACTGGAATACGGATTGACGCCGAACGGTTACGAGCCGAGTATGCAAGCATTACCGGAGCTTCAAAACCAGGTACTAAACGTTTGTACGAGTTAGTTGACGCGTTAGCAAAAGCGTTGATCGCTTTAGCATGTTTGATGATACCGCCAATGTAGTAAAGTGCATCTTCAGAAAGTCCGCCGTATTTATCACCTGCGAATAAGTTTACGCCATCTTTTGCTAAAGACTGGTGACAGTGCATACCAGAACCGTTATCACCAACAACCGGCTTAGGCATAAATGTTGCCGTTTTACCGTAAAGGTGAGCCATGTTGTGGATAACATATTTCATTTCTTGGATTTCATCGGCCTTTAACACCATAGTATTAAAACGCGTTGCGATCTCGTTTTGACCGGCAGTCGCCACTTCGTGGTGATGCGCTTCAACAACTTGACCCATTTCTTCTAAAACTAGGCACGTTGCAGAACGCCAATCTTGGAAATCATCAACAGGTGCAACTGGGAAGTAACCGCCTTTAACACCTGGGCGATGGCCTGTATTGCCATCTGCATATTCTTTATCTGAGTTCCAAGCTGCTTGCTTAGAATCAATTTTATACATTGAACCTGACATGTCAGATTTGTATTTAACATCGTCAAATACGAAAAACTCTGGTTCTGGGCCAAATAAAACGGTGTCAGCAATACCCGTAGAGCGCATGTATTCTTCAGCGCGCTTAGCAACTGAGCGAGGGTCGCGTTCGTAACCTTGTAATGTAGAAGGTTCAACCACGTCACAACGAACGATTAGGGTTGTTTCTTCTGTGAAAGGGTCAAGTTTAATTGAATCTGCATCTGGTAGTAACACCATGTCTGATTCGTTGATGCCTTTCCAGCCAGCAATTGAAGAACCGTCAAACATCTTTCCATCTTCAAAAAAGTCTTCATCAACTTGATGATGAGGAATAGAAACATGTTGCTCTTTACCTTTTGTGTCAGTAAAGCGTAAATCAATGAACTTAACGTCATTTTCTTTAATAAAATCTAAAACCGATTGTGACATGTGTCCTCCAACTATTGGGTTTTATTATTGCTGCTTAGATACGTTGAATATCTACAAGCTGATTTTGTGCCACTATTATAATTATTTGTTTTTTATGTAAAAAAATATAAATAAAATAAAGGTGATATAGATTAAGCACCATCTTAGTGCGTAATTTTTCCAAAATGGTGCAATATTTACAAAGCAATAATTGCTTGTAAATTAATCACCTTAGACTAGCACAAAGAAAATGCAAAATACGCAGTAAAGTCGCTTTAAATTAACCCAAAACCATCTTTTTATATAAATATCTAAAAATTAATTATCATAATTAATTATTTTAAAACAATGGGTTAATTATTTTATTGCGAAAGTTTGAAATTTTATTTTGGATAAACTTTCATCCATTCCATTTATAGGGGATAATATGCGCCCTTTTAAATCCTATGCTGGGACATCTCGTGAAAGCGCAGGTGAGAACGTATAGCCCCTGCAGGATCAATGAGATTCAATTTCTCTGAGTGAATATATGAGCATCGAAAAGTTAAGAAATATAGCAATTATCGCCCACGTTGACCACGGTAAAACAACACTGGTTGATAAACTACTTGAGCAATCAGGTACATTAGAAACACGCGGCGGTAATGAAGAGCGCGTGATGGATTCAAACGACATTGAAAAAGAACGTGGTATTACCATTTTAGCGAAAAACACCGCTATCTCATGGAATGATTACCATATCAATATCGTAGATACTCCTGGACACGCCGACTTCGGTGGTGAAGTTGAACGCGTACTTTCGATGGCTGACTCAGTATTACTACTTGTTGATGCTCAGGAAGGTCCAATGCCACAAACGCGTTTCGTAACGCAAAAGGCATTCGCGCAAGGCTTAAAGCCAATCGTTGTTATCAATAAAATTGATAAGCCAGGTGCTCGCCCTGATTGGGTTATGGATCAAATCTTTGATTTATTCGATAACCTAGGCGCAACTGATGAACAGTTAGACTTTAAAGTAATCTACGCATCAGCAATCAATGGTTGGGCTACATTAGATTTAGACGAAGCATCTGATAACATGGAACCTATGTTCAAGATGATCGTTGACGAAGTATCACCACCGGATGCAGATCCTGAAGGTGACTTCCAAATGCAGATCTCACAGCTTGATTACAACTCTTATAAAGGTGTAATTGGCATTGGTCGTATCAAACGCGGTTCAGTTGTACCTAACCAACAAGTTACGGTTATTAGCGCTGACGGGTCTAAACGTAACGGTAAAATTGGTTCAGTACAAAGCTACTTAGGTCTTGAGCGTATTGACACTGACAAAGCTTACGCTGGTAACATCGTAACGGTAACGGGTCTTGGCGAGCTTAAGATTTCAGATACGCTTTGTTGTCCTAACAACGTTGAAGCATTACCTCCACTAAGTGTTGATGAGCCAACAGTAACGATGACGTTCTCTGTAAATAACTCACCTTTCTGTGGTAAAGAAGGTAAGTTTGTAACATCACGTAATATCCGTGAGCGTTTAGACAAAGAATTAGTACACAACGTTGCACTTCGCGTTGCAGACACTGATAACCCAGATAGCTTCCGTGTATCGGGTCGTGGTGAATTACACTTAGGTATCTTAATCGAGAACATGCGTCGTGAAGGTTACGAGTTAGCGGTATCTCGTCCAGAAGTTATCTTACGTACTGTTGATGGTGTGTTAGAAGAACCGTATGAAACACTAACAATTGACTGTCAAGAAGAGCACCAGGGTTCTATCATGGAACAAATTGGTCTTCGTAAGGGTGAGCTTACTGATATGGCCCCAGATGGTAAAGGCCGTATGCGTTTGGACTTTATGATCCCAAGCCGTGGTTTAATCGGTTTCCAAACTGAGTTCATGACGTTAACATCGGGTTCTGGTTTACTTTACCATACGTTCGATCACTACGGTCCGCACAAAGGTGGCGAGCTAGGTGTTCGTAAGAACGGTGTAATGATTGCAAATGCAACAGGTAAAGCACTAACTAACGCATTATTTAACTTACAAGAGCGCGGCCGTTTATTCATCGGTCACGGTGTTGAAGTATACGAAGGTATGGTTATCGGTATTCATAGCCGTGATAACGACCTTACAGTTAATGCGCTTAAAGGTAAGCAACTTACTAACGTTCGTGCATCTGGTACCGATGAAGCACAAACACTAACACCAGCTCTTAACTATTCACTTGAGCAAGCGCTTGAGTTTATTGCTGATGATGAGTTAGTAGAAGTTACACCTGAGAACATTCGTATTCGTAAACGTCATTTAACTGAAAATGAGCGTAAACGTGCGGGTCGTGCGCCAAAGTCATAATCTATTAATTTAGAATCATGATTTTAAAAGCCGCTGTATTGCAAAATACAGCGGCTTTTTTGTGGATAATAGTTAGCCAGAGAAGAGCGTAAGTCCACAGGTTAAAGCATCGCAGTTGGTTCGATACTGTTAAACAGTTTTTAATATTGAACCTAAAAGAGGTATTAAGTTATTATCAAAGCTATATTTACTATGTGCGTGTGAGCTAGTGTGAATACCGAAAATGAAATTATGGCAAAACTAGAGATAGAACATATTGCTGAACTGCAAAAATATAAAGATGAATTTGAAACGTTAGGAAAAAATGATTGGGGCTTGAAAGATCTCATATCAATCTTTTTACCCTTTATTTTGTTATCAATTGCTAATAGCTTCTATGATATTGAAACTGAAATATTTCAAATAATATGTTTTATTTTCCTTGCTTCAGCTGTGGTGCAGGGAATGATTAGGGAGCAGACCAAAAAAACAAATCGCAGAATTGATTTGCTTCTTAAAATTATTAATCATGAGCAAAAGGGTGGCTGAAATTAGCTTTATTAGGGCGCAGCGCTCTTTATATAAGGAAAAACGTGCTTGAGAATTAAATAATCTATATTGCAAAGTCTCTGTTTTTGTTAATAGGGTATTTTTGTTGGGTTTCGCTTAGCTCAACCCAACCTTCGTTATCAATTATTAGTTAGTGATTACTTACTTTCGGTAGCAAGGTGATTTTCCCAAATACATCTGCATCTATAAATCCACGGTTTCTGTCACCGTTCACTGGCTTTACTTCGTGTGAGCCCATAAAGTGCTCACGAACTTTACTGCCGTCGTTATCGCAATATGCGAGCATAAAGCCAATAACGTGTTTTTCAGTTAATTTAAGCGGAGTGTTTTGTGCGCCTTGTTGATAATCATTCGGGTAGAGTTTTATCGCCACTTCCCACGTGATGTTATAGGGCGCAGTGGTATTACGCTTCCAGTTACTAACTAAGTGGTCGGTATATAAATGCGCTTTTTTATCAGGGCCATAATCGGCTGCTTGGTTATCAAGACCAATGTGATAAGCAAACGCGGTATGATTAAACTGATGATTCCCGCCCGATGCGTCACTATCTATAAACACTTCTAAGGCATCATCATCCCAGTATTTATCAGTTGGATTTGGGTGAGTATCAATCAGCACATCGTCACTAATATCTGCTTGTAAATACAAGTAGTTTTCATCCCATAGAAGACGGTAGCGGCCTTTAAAATCGGCATCTGATGAGGGAAGTGCGCCATCCATTAGGTGCGGCATAGGATGCCATGTGGCGCTATCCCATGTACTTTCAGAGACACCATCAATAATAATAGCTGTTGATGTATAACTAACTTCAATAGCCATAAGTGGTTGGGTGAAAAGTAAACTAAAAGCGAGTAGTGTTTTTTTCATTAATAAGCTCATCAATTAAAGATGATTTAGCTTGGCTTAAATAGCAATTAAAAACAATCTCATAGTTGTATTTATTATATTAACTTATTGCCCCAGTTATGCTTGTTTTTAATGCCAACATTAATAAATGCGCGCTTTCACCCGACATTTTAAAAGGGTTAAAGTCAATGTTACCCGAGTATTTTAGATTAAGTAATTCGGTTAGCTGTGATTGCGGCACATAGCCCATTGACCATGTTTCAAACTCTCTTTCGGGAATTTGGGTATAGTTGAGCATAATTACATTGTGGTGGCGTTTGTCATTTAATATTTGTTGATAGGTATTATTAACAGCGGTTCTGGAGCCTTCAAGGCATTGTAAAAAGTACTCATTACTAAAACATAACATGCCGGTGACATTTGTTTTTACATTGTAGGTTCGCGCACTTTGTAAAATATTTTCTATATCTTCAGGCCCAAAACCACTACTTATTTTACTGGCGTAAATGAGTCGCACAAGAAACATAAAACCCCCTGACTGTTTAGTTAATTAAAGATAGTTCAGTGAGGGGGTTATTACTAATTATGTAAACGTATTTTGCGTAAATGACTAATTAAAGCTGGATGCTTTCACCTTCATTTAAAATATACAGAGGTATCTTCGAGTTCATTTTTTTATGCATATGCAATAAGCGCAGTAGTGCAGAGTGGCTGCTGTGATCGCCCATCTTCCAACTTGAGTTACCATAGCCCCACGGTATCATTACTTTACAGTTAAGCGCTTGTGCTGCGGTTAATGCATCCTCAGGAGTGGTATGTACATAACGGTACCAGTTGCCGTTCTCTTTATGGTAATAAGAGGCAATAGGCATTAAGCACACATCGATATCGCCATATTTTTGCTGTATATCGTTAAAGTGTTTTGAATAACCAGTGTCGCCTGCAAAAAATAAAGTGCTGCCACTTTGCTCAAGTAACCAGCCATTCCATAGGTCTTTATTGTTATCTTCATAAATAAAAGGCACTAAAACACGACTACTAAAATGATGCGCAGGTAGCGCATGAATGGTTAAATCATCAATTTTAGTTTTTGCATACCATGCCATTTCACTAATGTTAAAGCCACCTGTTGGAAAGTTATCAGCCATACCAAGGGGGGTTAGGTAGCGAGGCTGATTACCAATTTCTTCAATATCGGCTTTATTGAAATGATCGTAGTGAATGTGAGAATACATAACGGCGACTAAGTTTTTCAATTCATTGTCTGTGAGCCAGTCGCCAGGCTTGCGATAAAATCCTGAAGTAAGGCGAAAAGCTAAATCAATAGGCGAGTCAAATTGCTCTTTTACGGGATCAAACACAACTTGTTGGCCATTCGGGGTTTTGATCACAAAGCCTGCGTGTCCGAGCCAACGAATAGTAAAGCCCGCATTAACCTGCGGATTTTTTTGCTGACCTTGATATTGGCAGTTTTCAGCCTCTGTTTCACAAACTAAGTTATTGTTTTTTGGGTAGCAATCAGTTTCACAGCTAACAGGATAACTTTTTTTGCCTGGGTAGAGGTTGTGGTAGCGCCCAGCTTGCTCACCTTGTTGATGAAGTGGAATAACGGTATTAGGGCCAGCAATAACCTCAATATTATTCGCAGTGCTGCATGCAACGAGCACACTGGAGGCGATGATTAAGCTAAGTGTATGTATTTTCATAATTCATTTTTAGTTGTTATTTTTATCTTACTGAAAGTGTAACAAAAGCAGTTTGCTAAAAAAGGACAAAAAAGTAACAAAAAGTGTGTATAAAAAAGCCCGCTATTTTTAGCGGGCTCAGTTTAATAGGTTAAATATTTAGGATTTATTCATTTGCTCAATAAATTTATTTGAGTCTTCAATCGATTTGTTCATATCATTCATTAATAACTGAATATCGCGCTTTAAGTTAGTAAATTCACCTTTGATAGCCGCTACCGCTTGCGCATTTAAGTTATGCTTTAAGTACAATACGTTGTCTTTTAAAGATGATAATACCGGCTCCATTTTACTCTCGGCGCTGCGCATTGAGCGAAGTAACTGGTCGAATTGACGTTGTGTTGCTGCTAACTTTTTGCTGCTTTCACGCTTAAGTGAGGCACTTTTGTATTGCTCTAACTCATCATTCCACTCATCAAATAAAGCTTCTGCTACGTCTTCAACTTTATTAATATTACTTGATACTTCGTTTGCCGCTTGAAGGCTTGACTCGTAATCGTCATTAAGTTGATTGTAAGCATCTTGCAACTCACCGCCATCAAAATTAATGAGTGTAGTTAAACGCTCAAGTGCTGATTGAAATTCTTGTTGAGACTCTTGTTGTGAGTCTTTTGTTTCTTCAACGCGGTCAATCAAAATATCACGCTTATGAACACCTACTTTTTCCATTGCCGAATAATAAGCAGACTGACAACCAGAGAGCATCAGCATTAACGCAAGTATGGTTGTCCCTAAAAATGTTTGTTTTTTCATCTGAATTCCTATTTACGAGTGTTAATGCTGTAAATTATGGCCTTGATTGTTATTATAATCAAAAGCTCACCAACAAAGTTAATTGTATGAATGATAAGCTCTCCCATTATAAACAGCAAGTTAAGGCGTTTTTAAAACTGCAACCAGGCTGGTGGATGCAATATTTTAATCGCTGTATTGACGATCAAATAACCATTAATGCAGGGTATTTAGCGTACGTTACTTTACTTTCGTTAGTCCCACTTATTGCTGTAGGTGTGGCAATATTTTCTGCTTTTCCAGGATTTGAGTCGACCCGTTTAGCCATTGAGAGCTTTTTGTTTACTAACTTTGTGCCGACCTCTTCTGGTGTTATTAAAGAGCATATTAGCTCGTTTGCTAGTAATGCCAATCAAATGACGGCAGTAGGTATTGGCTTTTTAGCAGCCATTGCCTTGCTACTTATTCGTAATGTAGATGCCACGCTAAACCGTATTTGGCGAGTAAAGAAAAAACGCCCGATGATGATATCGTTTGCCGTATATTGGATGGTACTCAGCTTAGGGCCCGTATTACTGGGCGCCAGTATCGGTGTCACCTCATATATTGTGTCGTTGGTATCGTTTGCCGATCAGGGGATCCCAGGGTTTAGTGGCTTCTTGTTAAAGCTACTCCCTTATGCGATTTCTATGGCTGGTTTTATTATGCTTTACACCTTAGTGCCCAATACTCGCGTTTCGTTTAAGGCGGCCGTTCCCGGTGCGCTATTTGCTGCCATGTTATTTGAGCTAACCAAAAAAGGCTTTGCTTTGTACATTAGCCATTTTCCATCATACGAAGTGATTTATGGTGCGGTAGCAACCATTCCCATTTTGTTTGTATGGGTTTACTTGTCGTGGGTCGTGGTGCTACTAGGCGCTGAATTCACTGTGTGTATTAACATGCAGCATTACAATAAAAAAGATCAACAAGCAGAGGATACAGAGTAAATGCAGGGATTAATTCAACGAGTAACACATGCTAATGTGGTGATAGACCAACAGCTTGTCGGTGAAATTAAACAAGGCATTTTATTATTGCTGGGGGTGGAAAAAGAAGATGATGAAAGCAGCGCTGATAAACTATTACACAAAGTCACCAATTACCGTATTTTTAATGACGAAAACGATAAAATGAATCTCAGCCTTAAAGACATACAAGGCGAACTGTTAGTCGTATCGCAATTTACGCTCGCAGCCAATACAAAAAAAGGCATGCGGCCTAGCTTTTCATCGGCAGCTACACCAGACCAAGCGCAAGCGCTATATAATTACTTTGTAGAGCAGGCTAAATTACTCGGTATTAAGGTCGCGACCGGTGAATTTGCAGCCGATATGCAGGTGAGTTTATGTAACGATGGGCCGGTTACCTTTAATTTAACCGCTTAACGTGCTTTTTCTACAATCACAATATGATTAACAAAGCCGGTAATTTTTTGAATACTAATAGCCTTCCCAAATACAGTCAGTAGTACATGTTGTAACTGAGTGAGTTGTGATGAGTGCTGCGATAAAAAGTTAATAAATAAGATGCCCTGTTGATCAAGTGCATCATAAATTGTTTGATAAAAGCATGAATCAAATAAAAATCGCGGGGCGTCTAATTCACTAAATAAATCTAAAATGACCCAGTCCATATGCTCTGCTGATTTTAAAATTGTTTGCGCATCCTCGCAATGAATCTGTTGTTGTTCACTGGGGGCAAAAAATTGTTGATAACAGTCAATAATATGGGGGCTTTTCTCTACTGAAGTAACCTGCACTTGAGGATACTGTTCTAATAAGTAATTACGAATGGCACCGCCACCTAACCCCAGTTCGAGTACTTTTTTAGGCGCAGGTAGCTGTTGCCAAGCCGTTGCTAAATAAGCAAGGTGTGGAAACAGTAATGCATGTGGATGCGCTGTTAAAATAACAGACTGCAACGTGTTATTAATGAGTAGCCAGCGAAGTTGTTGATACTCTCTTACTTGTATGTGCTCACCATGCTGATTATGCCAATAAAGTAACTGGCCTAGCGATGAACTATGCTCAATAAAATGTTGGCTGATCAGGCCACTACTGCAATGGATATATTTATTCATGCTATTGAGCATAAACCAGCAGAGGTAAATCGCAACGGCTTTTGTCATTAATTTTTTACAGCTGTTTTCTCAGCACCAAAGTCTTATTTGCAGTTTTATCCAGATCGAGTATGGTGTTTTTCACAAAATGCACAGCGTAATATTTTACATTTTTAATTTATGGAGTATGTATGTTTCAAGTGAGCACCCCACAAAGTAGTGAAGACTGGCAAGCCTATTACCAATTACGCTGGCAGGTTTTACGTGCCCCATGGGGCGAACCTCGGGGCTCTGAGCAAGACGATTTAGAGCAAGAGGCTGAGCATCGCTTCATTAAAAATAAAGCGGGTGAAGTATTGGGTGTGGCTCGTTTGCACTTTAATAATCAGCAACAAGCTCAAGTACGTTATATGGCGGTTGCAGAGGGTAATCGTAATCAACATATTGGTAGCCGCTTGTTACATGAACTCGAAAAAATAGCGTGGAATCAAGATGCTGATGAGTTAGTGTTGTTTGCTCGCGAACGTGCACTGGAATTTTATCAGCGCCATGGCTATGAAAATAAAGAAAAAGCACATTTGGCTTATGGTGATGTACAGCATTATAAAATGGTTAAGCTCAAACCGAGTGAACCAGGTTGGTTTCGCCACCCAAATTGGACTCAAGTACTGCAAAACACATGGCGTGAATCAATCCCCATTAGTGATGCAATGGGAATAAAAGTTGAAAGTTACACAGATTGGCAATTTACTACTCGTGCAGATTTAAATGCTAACTTAAATTTACACAACACTATGTTTGCAGGCTCTATTTATAGCCTAGCTACATTAACGGGTTGGGGTGCAACGTATTTAGCATTAAAAGAAGCCGGGCTTGAAGGGAATATCGTGTTAGCAGATGCCAACATTAAGTATTTAAAGCCACTGAATACTGACCCTAAGGGCTGTGTGAATATTCAAACCTGTAAAGGGAACTTAAATGAGTTACAAGATGCGGGTAAAGCAAGTTACCTAGTGCCGGTAACCATTTTTGATAGTGACGAGGTGGTTGCTCAATTTGAAGGGCAGTTTGTGGTTAAAAAATAATAAGAATAAACGAAAAAGCCAAGCGAGTTGCTTGGCTTTTTTTTATAAGCATTTTTACAGTAAATCTGTCAGTAATATACCCACACCAAAGCGTTCAATATCGGTGTTATAGTCTATCAAGCTCTCGCCATAGCCATTAAAATATTGTGCGTAGCCGCGAACTCTTCCCCATAATGGGAATGACCAATCAAGCTGAATTGCCCCGCGGTTATCTGAATTTAAATTATTGCGAGTCATAAAACTAAATTCATGATCGTGAAAGCGATACGCGCCACCAAATTCAAAGTAACCCATGTATTTATAGATATCAGGGTTATCGTCACCTCGTGCATCTAACGGCGCAGGCTTTTTGTTTTCAGGAATGCGATACCAAGGTTTAAAGCTAAATACAAAGCCGTCTTTTTCCCAAATGAAATCGGCATAAATGCGATTCCAAGAACGCGAGTTTGGCTGACTACGACCATTAGATTGGTGCGAAATACCAATGGCTATTGCCATTTCATCGCCCCATAAAACGTTTTCAGGATCTAAGTAATTAATCCAAAATACTTCTGGCTCGTAGTTGGTTTCACGAAAAGGGGAAGAAATATCGTCGTTATATACTTGCCAGTATGACTGCAAAGTAAAGCCAAAAAATATCGCCTGGTCTGAGTCAGCAAACTCATCATACAAAGGCACTTTAATTGATAGCTGATATTTAGCTTCTAGGTTATCAAGTGGGTCGCCATCTTTTTTATCGGTTAACTCTGCAAATCCATCAAACGGGCGAGTGTTTGGGTTCGACATATAAGAAACAGGTAAAATATAATTACGTTTATGCGGGGTAATTACATTACGATTTTTTTTACCAACCGCCTCACGGGCTTGGCGTTTGTCGATAGCCGTTAGCTGCTTGCTTTCTTCAACGGCAGAACACTTTTTACGTAATTGATCGAGGGTTTGCTTACCGTCTCCACCGATCACTTCATTTAAAATACATTGCTTTACCAGCTCAAGTTCATTGTTTTGCTCGTTATTCGCTGTTTCTTCAGCGACAACGGTTGTGCTGAGTAATGTAGAAAGTAGTATCCAATGGCGCCAACTCATTATAATTCCTTTGTAAGTGAGGGAAGTCAGTATTTTGCTAATTATAGCGCCTTTTTAACACATAAACGGTGAATTTTTCCTGAATTTTAATACTTTAAAAAGAAAAGCGACCTAAGTCGCTTTTACTGTGTAACTAGTTGTTTACTAGCTAACTCTCACGCAATGAGAAGGGGTGAGCTAAAGCTCAAAGACGTTAGTAAAAAATTTATACAGCTCGGTACCTTGATTCACACTCGCTGAGGCAAAATGCAATATCGCAATTGCATCGAGATCAAAGCTTAGAGTTTGCAGCGGTTGTTCGCTTAAATAGCGCTCCATGCGCAGTATTTTAGCAATGGGTTCTCCAGCTTTAACATGCCCGCCAAGAGGTGCTAGGTATTCGACCATGCCACCCATGGGGGCGTAATAAGCAATATAATCATTTAGTTGGCAGCCATATCTTGTCATCAATTTTGGCTTGTAGGGGGCATCAACAAATACTTGCTTATGATTTAAATAACTTAAAATACTATTGGCATCGTCTAGTGCCGCGCTTAAATCGATTTTTTCTTGGCTGCCAAGCTCTACCGTAAAGGCTTCAACTTGCACGTTAAATTCACGCCCTTGCTGAGCAAGTTGCTCACTAAGCTGCCACCATGGACAAAAGCTTGCTTCATCCATTGCGCCATCAAAGGCATTAGGAATAACCAGCACATGGGGAATATTAAAGTAACGCGCGCTATCGGTCGCATACTCAGGGCAATATAAGTGCTGACTAGAAATAGGGCCGGTGTGTAAATCTAAAACTATATCTGCTTGATGCGCCAATTTTTGTAAGTTTAGCGCAATCCGTTTCCCCGTTGTTAAACGATAATCAGGGCCGTTGAGTTGTTGCTCAACGTCATTAATTAACGCGGCTTTAAAGGCTGTTTTCAGAATCTTATCATCGGCATCGCTGAACTGCTGTGCAAACTGGGTCGCCAGTTTATTATTGCAGTGATACATGCGATTCCAATTAGTCCCCGTAATGGGATCGAATCGGCCAAGGGTAAATTCCCCCGACTTTTGATTACAGCCAATGGGGTTAGCGTAAGGAACTAAGGTAATATCACCTTTTAAATTAAGTGTTTTTAGTTGCTCAAGTAATTGGTAAATTACCGCGTTGCCTTGCACTTCTGCGCCATGCATATTTGCTTGTACATACACACTTGGGCCGGTGCCATCGCCTTTTAAACGATACACAGGAATAGTCAGTGGTAGTCCGTTTGCGACTTCGCCAACTACAATGTTTTCTTGGCTTATAGCTATGGTGTTATTCATCTTTTTTATCTCAAGTAGTGGCTTGCATCTTCTGCTTGTCGCACGCAACTCAATACGCCATTGTGGATAACATATTCACCGGCCAGCTCATGGCATAAAAAGTACGGCATACTTTCGGTAAAACCGTAGGCACCGCATTGACTAAATACTAGCCAGTCTTGCTCATTTAAATCACTGGGTAATTGGTGCTCTCCTAAGCAATCAAGTGCAGTACATAAGGGGCCGTATAGGCTCATTGCTTGATTTGCTGCGTTTGAATCTCGTAATAAACGCGCAGGGAAATCTTGACTGGTGACCGCAGGGCGCAATAAATGATTAATGCCGCCGCTCATAATCACCTGTTGTTGGCCGTAATTTAGTTTACGCTCAACAACAGGTGTGGCGTAGTGGCCGCATTCGCCTACAGCGTAGCGACCTAGTTCCATCCATAGCTCAGTAACCCCCGCATCGCATTTAATTTTTGCAAGCGCCTCTATGAGTGCATCCCAACTTAGAGTGGGCGTATCAAGCGTATAGGGAATACCTAAACCACCACCTAAATCCAGCACCTTGAGGTTAATATTTAAATCCTCAGCAAGTTGCCTTAACGGCGTAATCATTTGTGTCCACAGCTCAGCGAGTTTGTCGCTGCTAAGCATGTTGCCCCACTGAAAAATATGCAGACCGTCAAAATTAAGTGCACAGTAGTCACTGGTATTTAGCGCCTGCCACTCGTCGCACCCTAAGCCAAATGGAGTAAGACTATCGCCCCCTAGCGGGTTTTTATCACCCTCGGGCCAGCGTAATTGTACCCTTAATAAAACCTGCAACTGGCACTGCTGAGCAATCGCTTGTTCGTTGAGCCAACGTACCTGATTGAGACTTTCGGCCACAAAGGTACGCACGCCACGCGCAATAAAGTGCTTAATTTGTTTAGGGCTTTTTGCAGGCCCCGTGTTGAGCACGCGTTCACTGTTAATTCCTTGAGCAAGGACTTGCTCAAGCTCGCCTTTACTGGCGACATCAAAGTTAAAACCAGCGTTATTTAAGCGTTGGATCACGCTAGATAACGGGTTCGCTTTAACTGCATACCAGAGTTTTACCTCGGTTTGTGCCACTAAACGCGTTAAATGTGTGTTTAGTGAATCAAGATCATAAACAAAAAAGGGCGTATCAAGCTCAGTTGCTAGCTTATCAATAGCGGTTTTAACGGGCGTGCTCAAAAAGGTCATTAACGTAAAACCTCTTCAAGCAATAATGACGCATCACTTTGCTCGTCACGGTATTTAACAATTAACGCACACGACATGCTTAAGCCTTGCTCGCGCGCCCAATCGTTTGACGCAGGGCGAGATCCAGGGATCACAATCGCGTATTCAGGGATTGCTTCGCCTTTATCAAGCTGGCGCTCATTTACGCAGTCATAAACAGGGATGGTTGCAGATAAGCGAACACCTGGGGCAAGTACCGCGCCTTTTTTAACTACCACGCCTTCAACAATCACACAGCCTGCACCAATGAATGCATCGTCTTCTATGACCACAGGGCTGGCACCAATGGGCTCAAGTACTCCGCCTAATTGTACCGCTGCGCTTAAATGCACATTTTTACCTACTTGAGCACACGACCCTACGAGCGCGTGGCTATCTACCATAGTGCCCTCGTCAATAAATGCACCAATATTTACGTACGCAGGTGGCATAATAATAGTGCCTTTGGCAACATGTGCACCACGGCGCACACTTGAACCACCGGGTACCATGCGAACGCCTGCTGTGGCTTCAAAGCTTTGCGGCGCTAAGTTATGTTTATCAACAAAACCGCCAGCAAACTCGGTGTTTTGACCGTTTTTAAAGGCTTCTAAAATGCCTTGCTTTACTTCTACGTTAGCGTGCCATTGGCCGTTTTCGTCTTGTGTTGCTGCGCGAACCGCGCCCGTTTCTAAATTATTTAATAGTTCTAACCAGTTCATTATAAAAACCTGTATTTAATGCCAAGATAAAATGGTGTTGTTTGCCGATGAAATGTCATCTGTGTGTGTCAGCTCAAGGTGTGTTAAAGGTGGGCGTAAATACGGACTGCCAATACGCCCTTGTAAATGCATTAACACTTTGACTGGGATAGGGTTGGCTACTGAAAATAAGCTATTGATAGCACTAGACCACTGGACAAAAAGATTAGGGTGTTGGCCGCTTAAACTGCGCTTTACAAACTCATGGGTTTGCACTGGCCATGCATTGGCTGCAACCGACACTAAACCTTTTGCACCTGCTTGGGCAAAATAAGGCATGAGGGCATCGTCACCACTAAAAATGGCTAGTTCAGGCGCTGCTTGTCGATAGGCTTCAAATTGAGAGATAGAGCCACTGGCTTCTTTCAGTGCCCATAAATTTTTATGTTGTTTGAGGTTTTCAATGGTTGCAATGGGAATGCTAACCGCACTACGTCCTGGTACGTTATAAAGCATACAAGGATGAGAACTGGCATTGAGTAAGCTTTCAAACCAATGCGTTTGCCCCACTGCACCGGGTTTGGCATACAAAGGCGAGCCGAGTAAAAAACCATGGATAGGCAGCTGGTTGCAGTAATTAACCCATTCAAGCTGTTGCTTTAAGTTACTACCGCCTACCGTAACCATAAGGGGGACGCTCGGCTGTAATTGGCAGACATGCTCTACGATGGCTTGCTGTTCTTTGAGGGTAAGGGCTAACCCTTCGCCGGTGCTACCTAGCAGTAAAATGCCATTGTTAGCGGCTTCTTGTTCGGCCACCAAGGTGTCTAAGGTTGCGTAATCAACTAGGCCATTTTGATCAAATGGGGTGATCAGCGCAGTCCATAAATGGAAATTGTTAATATTGAAGTTGTTGATCATCTCTCACGAACTTATAGGGCATTCGTCGAGTTTTTGGCGGGTATTTAGGATGCCTGACTCTTTGAATGTGTTTATAATTCGAAGAGCGAATGGGCTTAAATAATAGGGCGCACGGCCTTATTATACTAAGACCAGAAGCTCTCCACCAAATATGTTATTGGTGACAGTCGCTAGGATTCAGCCTAGTCGCCCGAAGCAACCTTTCACAAAAAAGTGTTACCTCTCGGCGTTAATTCCCCTCACGTATGCTCAATGGAGTTTGCGCTCCTAACATACGCTACCTGAATAACGCACCTCTTCCAGCCCTTTGCACTTGCTATTGAAAAATCAATCAGCAAATACAATGTAATAGGGTAAGTGTGGCGATTAAACCACTTTAGCCGTCTAGGTGTCAAGTGACTAAATATAGATAGATTCATCCTGATTGACAGTTATTACGTATTAGCTGCTTTTCTCGTACACTAGTACTATTGTCGAAGTAAGGTATTAAGCAGATGGAAAAATTTAGTGATATTTATAAGCGAGCGGTAGAGCGAAAGGGCTCTGAAAAAATGCTTAAGTTGTTACTCGCAAAACCTTTATCAACAAAGCAACTCGTCACATTAAGTGATGATGATTGGCTAGAAGAATTTACTCGGAAAGTTTTTCAAAGTGGTTTTTATTGGTCGGTGATCAACAGTAAGTGGGCCGGATTTAGAGAGGTTTTCTGGGATTTCAATGTTGAAAAACTATTGATGATGCCACCGGATATGCTTGAGCAAAAAGCCAGTGATGAGCGGATTGTACGCAACTATAAAAAAGTAAAAACTATTACTGAAAATGCGTATATGATCCACGAAGTTGCAGAGCAATACGGCAGCTTTAGTGAGTTTATTGCTAACTGGCCAAGTGAAGATATTATTGGCTTGTGGGCGTATTTAAAAAAGCATGGTGCAAGGCTTGGTGGTAATACCGGCCCTTATGCGCTGCGCGCCTTAGGAAAAGATACTTTTTTACTTTCAAGAGACGTAGAAAGCTATTTGCGTGCCCATAAAATTATAGATGGCGGATTACAAACTAAAAAGTCACTAAGTGCGGCGCAGGCATTCTTTAATGAACTGCAGCAGCAAAGCGGCTTAAGCATGCAAGAGCTAAGCTTAATTGTCGCTTATGGTGTCGGTGACAATCGCGTAGGTATCAGCCAAAAACAATAGGATTAAACATGAAATTAGTGCCAAGGTATACCGACATTGGTGAGGGGTTTGCAATTAGCGATCATCCAGCCAAGGTGACAGCGCCACAGTTATTGTTATGGAATGAGCCCCTAGCTAAGCAATTTAATATACAGGTGAGTGCCGATTCTCGAGCAAATATATTTAGCGGTAATGAACCCCAAGCGATTTCTGCGGTGGCACTGGGATATTCTGGTCATCAGTTTGGTCACTTTTCACCGCGACTAGGGGATGGTAGGGCACATTTGCTCGGTGCGATTAGCGATGATAAAAATCAGCTTTGGGATCTGCAATTAAAAGGCGCTGGTGCTACGCCATTTTCGCGCGGAGGCGATGGCCGCTGTGCATTAGGTCCAGCTATTCGTGAGTACGTAATGAGCGAAGCTATGCACGCGCTTGGCATTCCAACAACGCGTTGTTTAGCCGTGGTTGGCAGTGGCGAAACCGTTTATCGCAACCCACCTCAACCAGGTGCTATTGTAACCCGACTCGCCAGCAGTCATATTCGGGTGGGCTCGTTTCAATATTTAGCCACTCAAGGTGACGTTACTAGCCTAAAAAACTTAGCCGACTTAGCCATTCAAAGACACTATCCCGAGATTAACAGCACTGGCGCTCAGCGTTATTTAGATTTTTTAGCCGCAGTGATAACCAATCAAGTTAACTTAGTCGTAAGTTGGATGAGGGTGGGGTTTATTCATGGGGTAATGAATACCGACAACACCTTAATTAGTGGTGAAACCATAGATTACGGTCCATGTGCCATGATGAACCAGTTTGATTTTGATACCGTGTTTAGCTCTATTGATAAACAAGGGCGTTATGCGTTTGGTAATCAGCCAAACATGGCAAGTTGGAACTGTGCCCGCTTAGCAGAGAGTCTAATAGCGCTGATCAGTGACGATGACGAGCAAGCGGTGGCAATGATGACGCCTTTAATTGAGGGCTTTTCAACGCAATTTAATCAGCAATTTAGCGCTATGTGGGCACAAAAGTTAGGGCTAACAATAGCTGATGATAAAGATAATGAGCTGGTGGGGGAGTTACTAGGGTTATTAAAACAACACCAGCTTGATTATACCAATACTTTTAATGCACTCACTGAGTCGTTAAATGGGCAAGCTGAAATACCATTAGCACTTACCTCTTGGGCACAGCAATGGCAAACACGAACTAATGAGCACAGCTATCAAGTGATGCGACAAGCCAATCCGAGCGTGATCCCACGTAACCATATTATTGAAGATATTATTACGCAGTACACTACGCATGGGGATAGTGAGCTACTCAGTCGTTTTAGCAAAGTGATGTCGAGCCCTTACACAAGCCATGCGCAGGCCACTGAGTTTCAAACGCCGCCCGAAGATGATAAGAATTATCGTACTTTTTGCGGTACTTAAGTATGGTTTATTGCATTTTAAAATGAATATAAAAGGTCATTTTTTACCCCAGCGACGTTCATTCATAGAGCAAACTATGAACGGGTGATACCATAACTCCATAAAAGCCAGTGATCGTGTGGGGTTTAAAGCGATTGTTTGCTTTTTGAGCTAGCCTGTGTTCATCGACATTTTTTATGAGCTAGTTTTATTATCCTAGATATTGAAAAAATATATTTGCGTTAAGTATTGATTAACAAAGACTCAGTTACTGTATAGGTAAGTTAGAAGAGCTAGCAATGCTTAGCTACATTTTTAGTTGTTAAAATGGGAAGAAAACAATGAAATTAAAATCACTTACAATGGCTATTGCGTTAGCTGCAACTAGCGCATCTACTTTCGCAGCCGAGCAAGAAGGCTTTTACATCGGTGCATTCGGCGATTATTACGATGCTTCGTGGAAAAACATGCGTGAGCAAGCTGGCCTTGACGTTAATGAGTCAACAGGCTGGGGTGCTGAATTAGGCTACCGCTTTAATGATTACTGGAGTGCGCGTTTAGAGTACGCAGACCTAGACTTTAATGCTCACGACAAAGTATTGAATAACCGCAACGATATTGACGGCGAACGTTACGGTATCGATGCACTTTACCACTTTGGTGGCGGTCCTTTCTACGGTTTATTTGGTCTGAAAGATATTGATGTTGTTGATGACAACACGTTTGTAAACGCAGGTGTAGGTTACCGACACTTTGTTACAGACAACTTTTTTGTTAATGCTGAAACCAGTGTTTACCAAGGTTTAGACAAAGGCTACACAGATGTTGGCGCTAAATTAGGTATAAACTACTTCTTTGGTCAAAAATCGGCGCCAGTAGCACCGGTTGAGCCTGCACCACAGCCAGAGCCAGAAATTGTTCCTGTGCCGGTAGCACTTGCTGATACAGATAAAGACAGCATTCCTGATGTAGATGATAAATGTGCCAATACACCTATGACAGATGCTGTTGGTAGCGATGGTTGTACACTTTATGAAGATACTGAAGTAACAGTAAGCTTGTTAGTAACATTCCCTAACAATGACTCGTCAGTTTCACAGCAGTACTTAAATGATATTGATGAAGTAGCGACTTTCTTAAAAGAGTACCCAGATACAACAGTGCTTCTTGAAGGTCATACGTCTGCAGTAGGTAAAGCGTCTTACAATAAATGGTTATCTAAAAAACGTGCTGATGCAGTAGCTAAAAAGCTAATTGCTGATGGTATTGCAGAAGATCGCATTACAACGGCAGGTTTAGGTGAAGAACGCCTTAAAAATGAAGCGAATACGGCAAAAGCGCATGCTGAAAACCGCCGCGTTGAAGCACACGTAAAATCTATTAAACGTGTAAAAGTATTACGTTAATAGCCTCATTATTGAGTAAAAACCCAGCTTAGGCTTAATGCCAGTCAGTTAAGAACTGACTGGCATTTTCTTTTATAGGGGTACTTATTCGGCTTCTTTCTTATCACCCTTGGATAATGCCTATCTGGTAATCTATCGGGTAAAATAAACAATCTAAGTGTTGTCAGTAACTCATCGTAATGAATAGGCAACTTACTTGCACTATGTATTGGCGTAAACATAAAGAAAGCGATAACCTGTCGCATAGATTGGCTAAAGCTTAGCTGTGTAGGCAAAATATCCTCATCTTTAGTTGCATCAAGCATGATGATACGTATTAAATTGTAAGCGAGTAATAACCCCCATAACTCTTGACGTACCATGTCTGGTTTCTTACTACGTAACGTGTGTTTGCTATGATTCAATCCCTGCTTTATTTCTCTAAACGCCAGCTCAATTTCCCAGCGTTGAGTATAAACCTCTGTTAATTCTTCATATGGAAATCGTAAAGGGTCAATGAGAGAGCTGAGTACACGATAGCTTTTTCCATCCACTTTATAGGTGGTTAATCTTGCCATCATGGTCTCTGGTAATGACTCAAATTTCTTTCTGGCTTGAGGACTTGTGGACAAAATCACTATTTTATCATTGTCATTTATACTATGTTCAACTTGATACTGTAAATCCTTCCTCGCGGGTAACATCCAGTGAGTGTTATCTCCTTGGTTTTGCCATTGATACAACAGTCCTAATGAGTAATAGCCGCGGTCAAACAAGGTAAGAGAATTATCTGGTACGGCTGGTAATAGTCGTTGAGCTAAGCTCATTTCACCTATGCGACGGGAGTCAAAGCTGCTATCTAACAGTAAATGGCTAGATACTTCCATAAGGCTACACATTCGTACTTGTGGGTAGCTTACTTCTCCATGTTGATTACTGTCACTGCCAAATGCTTCTCTGTTTTCTTGATTATCATGAGTTCGAAAACTAACGCCATCTACAGCGAGTAAATTAAGTCCGCACCATTGTTCAAAAGACTGGGTGGAAAAGGTTTTGTGTGCAAGTAATTGAAATGTATGTTGGACTGACTCATAGCCTAACCTTTGCCGACCTTGAACTAGCGCACTTGGCGCTACTAGTTTGTTTTTTCCGGGTAAAGAGATGTCGAGTCTATTAGCGATATCCCAAACGGTTTCGTTTCGGAATAAACTCATTCCAATTACAGACCACATAACAGCTTCTAGCGGTAATCGCCTTTTACGCA
Organism: Pseudoalteromonas sp. TB41; assembly: GCF_000497975.1. Classification (NCBI taxonomy): domain Bacteria; kingdom Pseudomonadati; phylum Pseudomonadota; class Gammaproteobacteria; order Alteromonadales; family Pseudoalteromonadaceae; genus Pseudoalteromonas; species Pseudoalteromonas sp. TB41. Next base: position 37,429 of record NZ_AUTH01000023.1, read on the forward strand.
CAGTAGCAACACCTGCATGTTTAAATGCTTGCTCAAGAATATCAGGGTCAAGAACCTGTTTAAGTTTATCTAGTGTATGTACATCATTTAAAAATGAAGACATGTTATCGAAGTGCTGAATGAGAGACATAAAAAAATCCGATATTATTTCTAATATCGGATTTTGAAGCCATGGAAAGATCAGTCAAGTGATCATAAAAATATTCTTAACTGATCTGCATTA
>NZ_AUTH01000024.1:0-34091 GCF_000497975.1 Pseudoalteromonas sp. TB41
TGCATATTCTCTCCAGCTTTGATCACCCAATTGCATTAACTTTGATCGCTTATTCTCATTAAGCTTTGATCACTAAAATCACTTGTAAATGATCACATTTATGCTCTTAATGATTTTGCCGATCAAAGCTTAATACCACTCGTAACCGAGTTCACGTTTTATCATTTTTGTAGGTGTGTTAAACCGTTATCTGAATCGTTTGATGAGGATAACAACAATGACAACAAGACCTATATCTATGAGTAAATTACATTCCATTTTACGGCTGAAGTACTCAGCACAATTATCCCATCGAGAGATTGCCAGAAGTTTAAATATTTCACCTGGTACTGTGGCTAATTACCTTAAAAAGGCCAATGAGTTAGGCTTAAATCAATGGCCAATACCAGAGGATAAACAGCAAAATACATTTTTCAACACCAAACTCAAGCGCTTCTCAACGCGTAAAAAAAGACACCCAACGCCTGACTGGTTAAATATCAATAAAGACTTAAAACAACATAAACACCTAACATTACAGCTCGTATTTGATGAGTTACTTGAAAAAGTGGGTGAGCCTTATTACAGCTACAGTCACTTCTGCCGAGCTTATAAACAATGGTTAGGTACCCAGCGACTCTCAATGCGTCAGCAGCATAAAGGGGGTGAAAAGCTGTTTGTGGATTATTGTGGCCCCACAATTACCATTACTTGTCCGACGACACAAGAAAAGCGCACTGCTCAGATATTCGTTGCTGTACTAGGTGCATCAAATTATACCTATGCTGAAGCAACGTATAGTCAGCAACTTGAAGATTGGGTAATGAGTCATGCGCGTTGCTTTGAATTTTTAGGCGGCGTTCCTGACGTTGTTATTCCCGATAATCTCAGAAGTGCTGTCAGTAAAACCTGTCGCTACGAGCCTGATTTAAATCCGACGTACCACCAGTTAGCCGAGTACTTTAACGTTGCTGTCATTCCGGCTAGACCTTATAAACCCAAAGATAAATCGAAGGCTGAAGTCGGCGTACAAATTGTTGAGCGTTGGATCATGGCACGCTTACGTAACCAAACCTTCCACAGCTTAGCGCAACTCAATCATGAAATAGCAAAGCTACTGGATATGATGAACAATAAGGTGATGAAGCAATATCAACAATCACGCAAACAGCTATTTGATATGGTGGATAAAAACGCATTAAAGCCATTGCCTGAAAAGCCCTATCAATATACACAAATCAAAACAGTACGTGTGCATATTGATTACCATGTTGAAATAGAAAAACATTACTACAGCGTGCCTTATCTGTGGGTTAAAAAACAATTACGCGCACACATATCCAATCAACTCGTGCAGCTTTATTATGACGGCACTTTAATAGCACAGCATCCTCGCTCAAACCGTTTAGGCGGACATACGACACAGACACATCATATGCCAAAGGCGCATCAAAAACAGCATGAGCAGTCACCGATAAATTTACGCTCATGGGCATTGAGTATCGGTGATTATACTCATCAAGTCGTTGAATTATTGCTTAATAGCAAACGTCATCCAGAGCAAGCTTATCGCACCTGTTTAGGGGTATTAAGTTTAGCTAAAACGTATTCAAAAGAACGCCTCGAGCGAGCATGTTACCGAGCAATTTGCATGAATACGACCACACACAGATCTATTAAGCAAATGCTGCAAAAAGGGTTAGACCAACAACCATTACCCACACTCCAAACAGAGCCAGAAAAGCCAATTACACACAGCAACATACGTGGCACAGATTACTACCATTAAGGAATGTAAACATGATAGAAACAATTAATCAGCAACTTCAATTGCTCAAGTTATCGGGTATAAAGCAAGCACTCAAGCAGCAGCTTGAACAGCCAAACCTATATCAAGAACAAAGCTTTATAGAGCGCGTCAGTTTATTGCTAACACATGAAATTGATACGCGTGACCAAAGAAAAATAGAGCGACTGGTGCGACAAGCAAAATTCCGCGTACCGGGTCAGTTAAATCAACTCATTTACTCGCCGAAGCGCAATCTAGATAAAGCACAAATACGCAGCCTCAGCCAAAGCACCTGGCTGGGTTTACATCAGAATATATTAATTACAGGCGCCACAGGCTGTGGCAAAACCTACCTCGCGTGTGCCTTGGGTCACGAGCACTGTTTACAAGGAAAAAGTGTCTTCTATATTCGATTAAAAGAATTACTTGAAAGTCTATTTCTAGCACAGGCCGATGGCAGTTATCGAAAATTATTGGGTAAACTCATTAAATACGACTTACTTATTTTAGACGATTGGGGGCTAGAGCCACTCAGTGCTCAGCAACGAAGCGACTTACTTGAATTAGTCGATGCTAGATATGGTTATAAATCACACATCATCATTAGTCAGTTACCACAGGAAAATTGGCACCAAATGATCGGCGAATCAACGCACGCTGATGCTATTTTAGATAGGCTGATTCATGGTGCAATTAAGTTGAATTTAAAAGGAGAATCGATACGAAAACAGTTAAATGAATTGACTGATGATGATCAGTTAAGTTAATTTAAAAATGGCTCTACAAAATGATAAATCAAGCGATCAAAGCTGATGAGAATCGGTGATCAAAGTCATGAGAATACGCACACAAAAAATCCAGCAGCCAAAATTCCTATATTGGTCGATGACACGCTTACCCTAAGTGATTCAAATACCATACTGCGTTATTTACTTGAAAAAACCCAGCAACCCCCACTTACATGGCCTCAAGAGCACTTTTTAATTAGGGCCTGTTGATCTTTCAAGGTTAAATTTACAGCAGTCTGTTTGGTATTTAGGCAAGGCAGAGCCTATGTGGTGTGGTTATTCCCCATAAATAGGCGATAACGTAGCATTAATGCCAAACAGGCGCTGCCCGAAGGGTTCTGCCTAGGGGCGATTAACTCTTTGTTGCCTACATGGATGTAGGTAAGGGGCGTGAGCAGGACGCGGAAGCTTTGCTCGGTTTTTACTTAGCCCACTAGGTTACAAACCTCGCGCCGCGATTAAATCGCCCCTAGTTTGAAGAAATTTTAATCCGTAAAGGTCAACAGGCCCTAGCATCAATGCCTGCAATGATTCATTCGTTGAATTACTGTTATGCCAACGTTCTGGATTTGATACGCAAGCTGATAAACTATTTTTTAATCTGCAAAATGAGCGAGTTGCGCAAACATTACACTATTTAAATGATCATTTATGCGATGATGAATTTAAAAGCTGTGAATGCCTCAACATCAGTTTATACTGTTTACTTGATTGGATATGCTTTCGTGAACTCACTGATTTTAGCGCGCAGCCGCAATTAGTTAAGTTTTATGAAGCGTTTAGTCAGCGTCAAGCGGCTAAAAATACCAACCCTCGACTTAAATTTTAAAAGGTGGATACATGAGCGATATCGAAATTGAATCACAACTAGTTAGCTTTGTAGAAAAAGTACGTGTTAGTGAGCAGATCTGGGCACTGGGTGCTGATGATGGTGGCTTTGTTGTATGTGAGTCAAATCAGTTTGACGACACCGATGTACTTTTACTGTGGGAATCACAAGACGCAGCACAAGCACAATGTAAAGAAGAGTGGCAAGACTACAGCCCTGTAGAAATAAACCTTGATGAGTTTTTAGATGATTGGGTTGAAGACCTAAAATCTGATGATGCATTAGTGGGTTTAAATTGGAATGACGATCAGGTGTGTGTAGAAATTGAACCGGTAGGTTTAGCTCGCGCGCTAAGCGAATAAGTTTTAGGCGTTAGTTCGCTGACATTATCCCAACTAACAGCAACGGTTAGTTGGGGTATAAAAATAATAAAAACTGTCAAGGTAATACGTTGAAAACCCATCTTGGTCGTCGTCCATTTTCAGCTATGGAGCTGCACACGCTCTATAACGGATATATTTATAGTGATACACGGCTTGCCCGCGAACAAGCTAAACACTGGCATTTCTGGCTGCCCTTAATTGCTTATTACAGTGGCGCTTACAGTGATGAAATTGGCTGCTTAACCCTTGATGACCTAATATTTAAAAATAATATTCTCTGTTTTAGTTTTCATACCCACGGTAAAATTAAGCCACGTTTAGTGCCTGTTCATCACGCCCTTATTAGTGCCGGATTTAATGACTATTTAGCTTATGTAAAAGCACAAAATCACTCCCGTTTAATGTTTGATCTTCCCGCTAAAACAGGGCGCTATAGCGAAAAAGTGCGCATATGGTTTTCAGGAGAGGGTGAACGCGCAGGATATTTGCAAAAATGTGCAATTCCTTCGGTGGATCAACTCGGTATGAAAACCGCCATTAGTAGTTTACGACTTAACTTTGAACAACAGATTCGTATTTATGCCCTGCAAGCAGGCAACAAAGACTGCTTTAATTATTTAATGGGCTTTAATGATTACCCTCATGATAACTTTAACGATATAGCCTTGTTAAATAAGGTGCTACAACAGATCCGGGTTATCAATTCCCATATTCATTGGCAGCGGTTTTTAGCCCGAGATAGCCACTGACAAACTTTGTTACTCTTTTCCTTAGCGATCTGCGCTTACTCTAGTAAAAAAAGCTGTTAGGATGAAGTGCCGTCTATATGACTGTTTCTAACAACAAAAAATCTAGGGATAACTATGTTTTTAAAAAGCCTCTTAACCGTGAGCGTTGCGCTTGCGATGAATGCTGCTCATGCTAACGAATTCGTCATTGAAAAACTCGCAAAGCCAAGTTCACAAAAAGTCGCTTTAACGCTCGACCCAAGTCAGGATACCTTTACAGGAATGACCGAGATCAGCTTAGAAGTGCTCAAACCAACACACTACATTGAGCTCAATGGTGTTGATTATGCAACTAAAATGGTGCAACTACTAGGTGAGCAAAACTGTGATTTGAACAGCGAAATGCTTAAAACAGGTAAAGTTAAATTTAGCTGTGAAGAGCAAATTCAGCCAGGTAAATACACCTTAAAAATAGATTTTTCAGCGCCTTATAACCGCCAGAGTGTGGGGTTATATAAAACCCTAGATCAAGGCGTTCCGTACTTGTTCACGCAATTTGAAATGAGTGATGCGCGCCGTGCATTTCCGGTGTTTGACGAACCAAGCTATAAAATTCCGTTTCAGTTAACCATTACCGCCCCCACCTCACAAAAAGTGTATTCAAATACACCTGAGCTAAAAACGACGGTGAATGGCGATATGACCACCCATTACTTTGATAAAACGCCACCAATTCCATCTTACTTAGTGGCTATGGCTGTAGGTCCATTTGAAGAGCTAGAAATTAAAGGCATGCCTATTCCTGGGCGTGTGATCACCCCACAAGGTAAAATTCATTTAGCGCAATATGCAAAAGAGAACATGCCTAAAGTACTGGGCGCACTTGAAGAGTACTTTGGTATTCCTTATGTATATAAAAAGCTAGATTCAGTGGCTGTTCCTGAATTTCCGTTTGGCGCTATGGAAAATTCAGGCTTAGTGACTTACCGCGAAGATATTCTTCTGGTTGACTTAGAAGCTGCAACGCGTAGTAAAAAACAACGTAATGTCTCTATTATTGCCCATGAATTAGCTCATCAATGGTACGGTAACTTAGTGACTATGAAGTGGTGGAACGACTTATGGTTAAACGAGGCGTTTGCAAGCTGGATGGCGGCAAAAATTACTAAGCAGCTTAATCCTGAGTTTGAATCACACCTAGATCTACCACAAAACAACGTAATGGCGTTAGATGCACGTTTAAGCACTAAGCCAATTCGCAAACCAATTAAAACCGAAGCCGATATTATGGATGGTTTAGGCCTTGCCTACAGCAAAGGCAGCTCAGTACTGGCGATGGTTGAAAACTGGATTGGCGAAGAGGCATTTCAAGCTGGTATTCAGAACTACTTAAAAGAATTCTCCTATAAAAATGCAGAAGCTGCCGATTTATGGGAAGCACTTGGTAAGGCTTCAAATAAAGATGTAGCGAGCGTTTTAAAATCGTTTATTGAACAGTCGTCATTCCCGCTAATTAACGTTAAGCAGCAAGGTAAAAGCATTACGATTTCGCAAAGTCGTTTTGCCAATGCCGGTGTTGAAGCCCCGGCTCAACTTTGGAATGTACCGGTTGCGATTAAATATGGTGCTGGCGATAAAGTACAAACAGCCAATGTATTATTAAATAAACAAAGCCAAACGCTAGCATTAGACTTTGAACCAGAGTGGATTTATCCAGATCAAGGCGCGCTAGGTTATTACCGTTGGGTAATGGATGATGCGCAATTTAATGCGCTAATAGATAATGCAGCTACGGTATTAAACGACCGTGAACGCTTAGCCCTATTATCGGCAACAGATGCCCTACTTGATGCCGGTGTCATTTCAGCGGCTAAATTAATGCAAACGCTAGAAGTATTTGCCAGCGATAGTCATCCGCGTGTTGCTAACACTGCTTTAGGTTATTTAGCGTCACAGCAGCGTACTTTTAAAGACGATAGCAATAAAGATTTATGGCCTACGTTTATTCAAAATGCAGTGATGCCTGCCGCTAAAAAATATGGCCTAGAAGCAAAAATGGGCGAAGATGGCGCAGTAGCTCAACTTCGTGCCGCGGTGGTATCACGCTTAGGGTTTGATGGTGAAGATAAAAATGTGATCAATAAAGCCAAACAGCAAACACAAACTTACTTAAACGATCCACAAAAGGTAGACCCTTATTTAGCAGGTACTTATTTACGTCTTGCGGCTTTTCATGGGGATAAGGCGTTGCTAGATCAGTTTATGACAACCTTTAAAACCACCAAAGATCCACAAGTGCGTACCAATATGCTGGCAGCAATGGGTTACTTTGGTAAACCTGAACTACAAAAAGCGGTACTGGCGTATAGCTTAACAGACGAAGTAACGGCTTCTGATATGCGTACTATTTTATCGGGTCAAAGTTACACCGATGAACGCCAAGCACTGTTTATTGATTGGATTTATAGCAACTACGATAAAGTAACAGCAAGCTTGCCACCATTTTTTGTGCCTAACTTACCTTACTTTACTACCGCCAGCTGTGACGCTGACAGTTTAGCTACAACGCAAAGTTTCTTTGACGCTAAACTGGAAGCTGTACCCGGTTATGCGCGTACGTTAAGTAAACTTGCAGAGAGCACCAATGACTGTATTGCACTTAAAAACCGTGAACTGAAATCAGTCAATAGCTTTTTAAATAGCAAATAAGTTAAAGTTTAAAGGATGGCGGGCTGCGGGCGACGAGTAACGGGCCGAAAACCTCAAACTCGGGCTAATGGCTGATGTTTTCTCATTTACTTCTCATTGTCTTCTCTTTGTGTAATAAGATCTTAAAAAATTTATTCACAAAGAGGTTAAGAGGCGCTGAGCTTTTAGAGGTAGTAATTAAAGACAAAGGTTAAGGGTTAAAGGTTAAAGGTTAAAGATTTTATCTTGCACCTTTTGCCTTTAGCCCTGCACCACTCTATTAACCGCCAATAATCATCGTTAGCTTAGCTATAAACTCTTTTGCCGCTTGCTCAGAGTTAATTTTAAAAGCGACACCATAATGAATAGGCTGCGTACTTTTATAAATACGGGTAGGAAAACGGGTCATTTCACTGCTATGAAAATAGCCTTGAGTACGCACAACCCCATCAATATCAGTAAAGTCATCGCTAAACACTTCAAATGCAGGGCGGATCACAATTTTACCTTTACCTGCTTCAGCATGGGTATAAAACGCCTCTTTAGAGTTTACTAGCATATACTCAGCTATGTTTTTTATTTTAAAGTTACTTCTACACTCTAGTTTGATCAGCTGCTCGGTTAACTCGTCTGCACTAAATGCCACGTGACTTTCCTTTTTATTTAATAGGGGGTTAGGGTCTGTTGACCTTTCAAAGTTAAATTTGCAGCAGTCTGTTTGGTATTTAGCCAAGGTAAAGCATATGTAATGTGGTTATTCCCCATAAATAGGCGATAACGCAGCATCAATGCCAAACAGGCACTGCCCTTCGGGTTCTGCCTAGGGGCGATTTACTCTTTGTTGCTCAGTTTTGACTTAGCCCACTAGGTTACAAACCTCGCGCCGCGATTAAACCGCCCCTAGTTTGAACAAATTGTAATCCGCAAAGGTCAACAGACCCTAGACTAACTCATGCATGAGTGAAAGTCCGAAATTTATTTATTCACTACACACAAAAGCTAATTGCTGATTTTTATAACTCAACCGGCTTATTTCAGTATCGCAATATTGGCTTAAATCAAGCCACTGCGATATAGCAGAGCCGCGTGTTAATTTACGCTGGTAAACACGGTTTTTAATTGCGTAAGCAATGGTATTGTCATCTTTTAAGATGAAATCTTGTACTTGGTTTGGCAGTCTAAGTATATCGGTAACTTGCTTTGTTTGTGGATCAAAACGCGCTAAGTGATGCTGCCCGTGTTTACTATGGCTAAATAAAAACTCAGCCTGCGCTTTATTATAAATAAGCGTGCGACCAATATCGCTTGCTACCAACTCACCTTTTGCCGCAGCAACCGAGGTATATTGCAAAGTGTGTGGTTCGCCTAAAATAAACATCACTAAATCGTTGTTACTTCCCCAAGCGTGATAGCCTACAGGTTCAATCCAATCAAAAATACGACTTGCAGCCAACTCGGGTGCCAACGGATATTGCCATAGCTTTTGTTTACCATCACCTTCAACGACAATCGCCGATAAGTGCTGCCCATCCGGTGTTAAAGTGGGCGAGTATTCACTTTGTGGCGTATTAGTGACCATAGACGTTTGTTTTGATGATAAGCTGTAAAGCGCAATATCTGTTTGACTCTGGTCATTACTGATTATTTCTCGGGTATAGTATAGGCCGGTGTCGGTTAAATGGGGTTGATTGTTATAGCTCGTTTTATCACTAACAATGCTTACACGTATACCATGTGGAGTATTTAAATCGGCGAGCAAAATTTGGCTTTTAGGCATACTTGCCTGAGCAATATCTAGCGTTAAAGCATTTATAGCTATAAGCCCTAACAACGGTTTAATCAGTTTCATGCTTTCTCTCGTTTTAATTTTAAGCACCTCATGATAACGTTATTTACTGATGACGTCACTTGACCTAAGTCAGTCAACTCTTTATAACTAACGGGTCATAAAAAAGAGAACAAACATGTCAGCTAAACACCCTATTATTGCAATCACCGGTTCATCTGGAGCGGGCACAACAACCACCACTAACGCCGTGAAGCATATTTTCCGTAGCCTTGATATCAATGCGGCATTTATCGAAGGTGATAGCTTTCATCGTTATACACGTCCTGAAATGGACAAAAAAATTCGTGAAGCACAGCAAGAAAGTAAACACATTAGCTATTTTGGCCGAGAAGCTAACGACTTTGGCGCCTTAGAAGACTTATTTACTAAATACGGTGAAACCGGCGAAGGAAAACTTCGTCGTTATTTACACACCTTTGATGAAGCCGTGCCTTATAACCAGTTACCTGGGACATTTACCCCATGGCAAGAGCTTGAGCAAAATACAGATCTGATGTTTTACGAGGGTCTACATGGCGGTGTAGTTGATGAAGATCATGATGTTGCTAAACATGTTGATTTACTCATAGGCATGGTGCCTATTATTAACCTTGAATGGATCCAAAAGCTCATTCGCGACACCTCAGAACGCGGCCACTCTCGTGAAAAAGTCATGGACTCTATTGTGCGCAGTATGGATGACTACATTAATCATATAACGCCGCAATTTTCTCGTACCCATATTAACTTTCAGCGAGTCCCCACCGTTGATACTTCCAACCCATTTAGCGCTAAAGATATCCCCTCCCTTGATGAAAGCTTTGTTGTGATTCGCTTTAGGGGGATTGATGATGTTGATTTTCCGTATTATTTGCGGATGATTGAAGGCAGTTTTATGTCGCGTATAAACACCTTAGTGGTGCCTGGTGGTAAAATGGGTCTCGCGATGGAACTGGTGCTCACGCCTCTAATAAAAGATATTATTTTGAAAAAACGCGCCTTAGCAAAGTTAGCACCGCCTGAAATTCCTATTTAGACTCTTTTTTGTGAACTCTAACTCACGTACACTGCTGATTTTAAGTATGACGAGTTTAATATGTCGCAATCAATTAAAATTATTGTTGGGTCTAAAAACCCAGTAAAAATCAATGCCGCTAAACATATTTTTGCGATGTATTTTCCTGAGCGTGTAATCGAATGTAGTGGTGTTCACGCGCCCTCAGAGGTACCCGATCAACCCTTAGGTGAAGAGCAAACCTGCTTAGGGGCACAAAATCGCGTTAATTACTGTAAAAACCACTATCAGGCAGACTACTATGTGGCGATGGAAGGTGGTGCAGCGCAATTTAGTTATGGTGCGGCAACCTTTGCCTATGTAGTTATTGATAATGGCGCACAGCAAGTTACAGGCCGAAGCAGTAACTTACCCCTGCCCACTGTGTTTTATAAAGCATTGCTTCAAGGTGAAGAGCTTGGTGACGTGATGGATAAAGCCTTTAATACTACCAATATTAAACAGCAAGGGGGTGCTATTGGCTTGTTAACTGATCATCATGCAACACGAGAAAGTACCTATACTCAAGCGCTGACACTCGCCATGGCGCCTTTTCTTAATCCCACTCTATATAATCAATAACGGATGTTTTAATGAAGTATAACTACGTATTATTTGATGCCGACGAAACCTTATTTAGCTTTAATGCCTTTGCTGGCCTTAAAAAAATGCTAGCAACCTATGACATGGATTTTACCGAGGCAGATTATGCCCATTACCAAAACACTAATAAGTCATTATGGATTGCGTATCAAAACAACGAGATCACCTCAAGTCACTTACAAGTAACTCGTTTTAGCGAACTGGCAAATAAACTTGATGTGCCAGCTCAACAGCTCAATGATGATTTTTTATCAGCAATGGCCGAAATTTGTATGCCTTTACCCGGCGCCGTTGAATTATTAAATGCCCTTAAACCCCATGCCAAGCTGGGCATTATTACCAATGGTTTTTCTCAGTTACAAGCACGTCGCCTAGCGCATACGGGGCTGCAAGATATGTTTGACTGGTTAGTTATTTCTGAGCAAGTCGGCATTGCTAAACCTGCAAAAGAGATATTTGAGCACACCTTTAACTTAATGGGTAATCCACCGAAAGGGCAAATTTTAATGGTCGGTGATACCGCCAGCAGTGATATTCTTGGCGGTCAAAATGTGGGAATTGACACTTGTTGGCTGCAACATCCTGGCGTGAACTTGCCTGAGGGAATTAAACCAACATATCAGGTAACCCAGCTTAAACAGTTGCAAACTATATTAGGACTTTGATAATAAAAGCCTGAGTGTAATTTAGCTGTTTAGCTAATTAACAAACAAAAAAATGACGCTAATAAGCGTCATTTTTTATAACTGTATATAAGTGATTAACTAATTAGGCGTTAGCTAGCTCAAGGCCGGGTGCAGGCATCGTCACAGGCGTTTCAAAGGTTGCCCACTCCCATGCTGACTCTGTTGCCATAATTTTGCGTAGTAACTTATTATTTAAATCATGACCTGATTTAAATGCGGTTACTTTGCCTAAAAGGTTGTGACCTGTCATAAACATGTCACCTACACAGTCTAGTATCTTATGCTTGACGAACTCGTCTGCGTAACGCAAACCGTTCGGATTTAAAACTTTAAATTCATCAAGTACCACTGCGCTATCCATGCTGCCACCTAGTGCTAGGTTGTTCGCATGCATGTATTCAATGTCTTTCATAAAGCCAAAAGTACGCGCACGGCTTATCTCTTCAGTAAAACTTTGTGCCGTAATATCTAAACCAACACGTTGGCGGCTTTCATTGATTGCAGGGTGATCGAAGGCAATTTCGAAATCGATGTGGAATCCGTCGTAAGGTTCTACTTCGGCCCATTTATCACCTTCTTCAATACGTACTTTTTCTTTAATACGAATAAAGCGTTTTGCAACATTTTGCTCTTCAATGCCGCCTTTTTGTAATAAATAAATGAATGGCAATGCACTACCATCCATTATTGGTACTTCTGAGCTATCAAGTTCAACAATTAAATTGTCGATACCCATTGCCGCAACCGCCGCAATTAAGTGCTCAGTAGTCGATAAGCGAACGCCATCTTTGTTAATTAAACAGGTACACAATTGCGTATCACCAACGGCTTCAGGTGTTGTTTCAAAATCAACAACCGGATCAAGGTCGACACGACGAAATACAATCCCAGTATTTGCGCTCGCAGGTCGGAGAGTTATTGTGACCTTCTCACCTTTATGAAGTCCAATTCCTATGGCTTTGACTACTTGTGCAATCGTACGCTGTTTAATCATAGGTTCGCTCACTTTAGTATATATTACAGTTAGACGGCGGAGTGTAGCATAAATACGGTATAACTACAATATTCGTTCACATTTCGCACAAAAGTACTGTTTTTTATTAATCTGCTTGTTTACGTAAAAAAGCAGGGATGTCGAAATAATCGCCACCTTCAGACTTATCTGTTTTCTTAGCACTGCTTGACGACGTATTCGCTGAAGAACTTGAAGAGCTCGTCGATGTGCTTTGCTCTTTTGATTCTGTTTGCGTAGTCGTTGCAGGCTCTTCTGTACTTGCGCCTTGGCTTGCAAAGCTAGGAACATACATGCTGCTGCTTGTTTGCGTGCTTGAACTGGCTACATCAGAACCTGATGCTTTTTTAAAGCCATTATCTACAATACCAAACTGTGGACGACGATCGCCGCCTAAGCCAGTTGCAACAACCGTTACACGTAGCTCGTCTGTCATTTCAGGGTCGATTACCGCACCCACAACCACCGTTGCGTTTTCAGACGCTAGCGCCTTAACGTGATTACCTACGATTTCAAATTCTTCAATCGCGATATCCATGCCGGCAGTAATATTAACCAAGATACCTTTAGCACCGGTTAAATCAACGTCTTCTAGTAATGGGCTTGAAATAGCCGCTTCTGCTGCTTCTTGTGCACGATCAGGACCCGAGGCAGATGCAGTCCCCATCATGGCTGTACCCATTGCAGACATAACAGTACGTACGTCGGCGAAATCCACGTTAATTAGACCCGAGCGTGTGATTAGCTCAGCAATACCCTGTACCGCACCAAATAATACGTCATTTGCTTTAGCAAACGCATCCAGTAAAGTTGTCCCTTTACCTAATACTTTTAGTAATTTGTTATTTGGAATAGTAATTAACGAGTCCACGATTTCAGACAATTCGCTAATCCCCTGCTCTGCAGCAGCAGCACGTTTTTTACCTTCAAAATCAAATGGACGCGTTACAACTGCCACGGTTAGAATGCCCAGCTCTTTAGCAATTTTAGCCACGACTGGCGCTGCTCCGGTCCCTGTACCGCCGCCCATACCTGCCGCTATAAATACCATATCGGCGCCTTCAAGGCTGGCACGAATCGTTTCTGCGTCTTCTTCAGCCGACTGACGGCCTACTTCAGGGTTTGCACCCGCACCTAACCCAGAGGTTATTTGCGTACCTAATTGTACCGTTACATCAGCGGCTGAATTACGTAATGCTTGTGCATCCGTATTCGCTGCAATAAAACGAACACCTTCTATTTGTTGTTTTACCATGTGCTCAACTGCGTTACCGCCGCCGCCACCAACACCGATTACTTTTATTACAGCTTCTTCGCTGTGTTGTTCCATTATATCAAACATATTTACTCTCCGACTTGAGTACTAAAACTCGCCTTGAAACCATTTTGTGATGCGGTTCCACCAATTATTATTATCATCCGCTTTCGACTTTTGTGCATTCATCGACTGCATAGTACGCCCGTATTGTAACAAACCTACAGCGGTTGCGTACGATGGATCATCAACATAATCAGTTAAACCTACTACACCAATTGGTTTACCTATTCTTACTGGCATCTGAAAAATATCTTCAGCCACTTCCATTGCGCCAGTCATTTTAGCAGTTCCGCCAGTAATGACGAGACCTGCTGCAATTTGGTCTTCTAATCCTGAACGACGAATTTCTTCCATCGCCAGTTCAAATAATTCTCTAAAACGTGGCTCAACCACTTCTGATAACGTGTGCCTAGACATCAGTCTTGCTGGTCGCCCACCTACGCTTGGCACTTCAATCGTGTCTTCGCTGCTCGCCATTTGGCTACTTGCACAGGCATATTGTACTTTGAGTGACTCAGCATGTGATATAGGTGTACGAAATATTTTTGCAATATCACCGGTTACTTGGTTACCTGCCACCGGAATAACCGCCGAATGACGCAGCGCACCATTAATATAAATAGTGATATCCATAGTACCACCACCAATATCAAGCACCGCAACACCTAACTCTTTTTCGTCATCCGTCAGTACGGAATAACACGAAGCAAGCGCTGTGAATATAAGTTGGTCAACTTCAAGCCCGCAACGTTCAACACATTTTTCTATATTTTTAGCCATGTCGTTGGAGCAGGTAATAATGTGCGCGCGTGCTTCCATGCGCACACCGCTCATGCCGAGTGGGTTTTTAATCCCCTCTTGCATGTCAATGCTGTACTCTTGCGGCAAAGCATGCAACATTTTGCGTTCAGCTGAAATTGGCACTGAACGAGCAATGTGTATTACATTTTCAATGTCTTCATCGGTTACTTCGGTGTTATTAATAGCCACAACACCGCTTTCGTTCTGACACTGAATATGCTTGCCAGAAATACCCAAATAAACCGAGCTAATACGACAATCAGCCATCAATTCGGCTTCATCTATAGCGCGGCGAATAGACTCAGACACTAAATTTAAATCGTTAACACCGCCTTTATCCATTCCATGAGATACTTGGCTCCCCACGCCAACAATGCTGAGCTTGTTATCTGTGGTGATTTCACCTACCGTGGCCACTACTTTAGAAGTGCCAACGTCTAATCCAATCACTAGGTTTCTTTCTGCTGACTTAGTCATGCCTTACTCTTTATTATAATTGCTGTTCTTGCAGTGGCTTATAGCTCACTGCAAGGCCGGTATCGTAGCGTAAATCAATTGCATCTATCTGTGCATCAGCACGTTTTTCTATACGTGAATAAACGTCTATAAAACGTTGTACACGTTTGGCTTTATCTTTGCGTCCTAAATTTAAACGCACACCGTTATCTAACCAAAGTTGCCACGAAAACCGCTCAGATAGCGCAAGGCTAGTGAGCGTTAATGCATTGACTTTGAGCATTTCATCAAACTGTTTAAACGCTACCCATGCTTCTTTTTCACTGCCCTCTGGCCCATATAGTTGGGGTAAAGTGGCACTTAATTTATCACTTTTTGCTTCAAACGCGTCACCGCTTTGATTAATCAGCAAGTCACTATTCCAGTGAGCAACCGCTTGATGTTCTACCACGTAAACTTGAATGGTATCAGGCCATTGTTTTCTTACCGATACCGTTGCAACCCAAGGCAGCTCTTGTACTAAATGCTGAACTTGCTTTACGTTTAGCTCAAAAAAACTGCTTAAATCTGCTTTTTTTATTGCCGCTGTTATTGCTTTTTCATCGGTGTACTTAGGATTCCCCAACACCGTTAAATGCTTAATTTGTGCATCTTTATTTTCAACTAACCAGTGCGAAACCCCACTGGTTATTTCAATTAACCCTATCACCACGGCTAGAAAAAAACTCACTCCAAAAATCAGCGACCAGTTTAGTTGCTGTTTTAGTTGCTGCGCTTTCTCTAAAAAGGGATGCATATTAAAGGGTTTGCTCCAAAATGCGAACAACTAATTGCTCAAAACTTGCCCCGTTGGCTTTTGCTGCCATTGGCACCAATGATTTTTCTGTCATGCCCGGTACGGTATTCACTTCTAGTAAGTAAAAATGTCCTTGTTCATCTTGCATCGCATCGACTCGTCCCCAGCCACTTGCACCCACTAAATCAAAGGCATCAAGCGCCATCGCTTGTAATTTTTGAGTATCTGACTGTGATAAATCAGCAGGGCAATGATATTGCGTACTATTTGACTGATATTTAGCTTGGTAGTCATAAAATCCATTTGGGGTGCTCATTTCAATCACAGGTTGTACTTCATCACCCAAGACCGTAATGGTAAATTCGCGACCCGTGATCCACTGCTCTACCAATACTTGGCTGTCGAACTTAAATGCATTAGTGAGCGCATCTTCAAGTTCTTCAGCAGAGCTTGCTTGCGCCATACCGATACTGGAGCCCTCGTGCGATGGCTTAACCATTACCTTTTTAAATTGCGCCATAATGGCATTGGCATCAAAGCCTTTTTTAGCATCAACCACGGCATAAGGTGCGGTGCTTAAGCCTGCCGATTTAAACAAATGCTTACAACGAATTTTATCCATTGCCAGTGCCGAACCCAGAACATTACTGCCGGTATAAGGCAGGTTCATAAATTCTAGAGCACCTTGTACCGTGCCGTCTTCACCACCACGCCCATGTAAAGCAATAAAAACGCGATCAACCTTTAACTCATTTAATTCCCATAACGAACGATTTTGTGGATCAAACGCTATCGCATCAATGCCAACGTCTAACAGCGCATTTAATACCGCTTGACCAGATTTTAATGACACGTCGCGCTCTGCTGAATTTCCACCTAGCAGCACCGCTACTTTACCAAACTGGGAATTTACCTGTGTCATACTTCACCTTGCTTTAATTTTTCTATCGACATATTCGTGGCTGCTAAATTTTTAACAAGCTGACCTATGTTACCCGCACCTTGTGTGAGCACTAGGTCGTTATTTTGTAGGCAGTTGGCAAGTACGCCCGCAAGCTCTGAGCTTGAGGCTACATGTAATGGCTCTTTGCCACGCTGGCGCAAACTACGGCATAAACTTTTACTATCAGCGCCAACAATCGGCTCTTCGCCAGCACTGTAAACATCGAGTAATAAAAGCTGATCAACCTCAGCCAATACCTTAACAAAATCTTCGTATAAATCGCGAGTACGCGTATAACGGTGCGGCTGATACACCATCACTAAACGCTTATCAGGCCAGCCTTCTCGTGCTGCAGTGATAGTAGCGGCCACTTCTGATGGGTGATGACCATAGTCATCAACAAGCATCACGCTACCGCGTTCATTTTCAAATTCACCGTAGTGCTGAAAACGACGGCCAATACCTTCAAAAGTATCTAATGCCGCTAAAATTGCATGATTCGCAATATTTTGATCTTTAGCCACGGCAATCGCTGCGGTTGCATTAAGGGCATTATGTTTACCCGGCATATTCAGCTTGGCGGTTAAACTCTCACCTTGTTTATTAGTTACCGTAAATTGGCATGTGTTCGCTGTTTGGCTAAAGTCACTCATTCGGTAATCAGCCTCGTGTGACTCACCGTAAGTGATCACCGGACGACCAAAACGGGGGATCAATTCAGCAGCAACGTCTGAATCAATGCACACCACCGCTAACCCGTAAAAAGGCAGGTTATGAATGAATTCAACATAAGTATCTTTCATTTTTTCTAAACTACCGCCGTAGGTTTCCATGTGATCTTCTTCAATATTAGTGATCACCGACACCATAGGCTGTAAATGCAAAAATGAGGCATCGCTTTCATCTGCTTCGGCGATTAAAAAGTCACTTTTACCTACCTTAGCATTGCTGCCAGCACTGTTAAGCAAACCACCAATAATAAAGGTTGGATCGAGCCCGGCTTGTGCATAAATGCTCGCAATTAAGCTGGTTGTGGTCGTTTTACCATGGGTGCCCGCAATGGCGATACCGTGGCGAAAGCGCATCAGTTCAGCTAACATTTCTGCTCGACGAACCACCGGAATACGTGCAGCTTGCGCGGCTTGAATTTCAGGGTTTGTTTTATCTATTGCACTTGAAACCACCACCACATTAGCGTCTTTTACATTATTTTCATGATGGCCAATAAATACTTCAGCACCGGCTTTAATTAAACGCTCAGTCATTGCGCTGTGAGCTATATCTGAACCGGTAATACGGTAACCTTCAAAAGCAAGTACTTCTGCAATGCCACCCATGCCTGCACCGCCTATCCCTACAAAGTGAATAGTTTCAATGCGGCGCATCGCTGGGCGTGTATATTTTTCTTTTGCTAATGTCTGTTTCACTTATGTTCTCTTATTTGTTACTTGCTCACAGTGCATCGCTACGCTTGCTGTGGCATCTAAAATAGCCTGCTGTTTTGCTTTGGCAGCCATTTTAGTTATTAATAAAGGTTCGGCTAAATAGGGGCTTAAAAGTTCAACAATACTGCGCTGATTAAATTGCCCCTGTGGCATTAATAACGCCCCTTCTGCCATTACTAAATACTGTGCATTGGCTGTTTGATGATCATCAACCGCGTGTGGAAACGGCACAAATACCGCCATTTTACCCGCTGCGGCAATTTCACTTACCGTAAGCGCACCTGCACGACAAATCACAATATCTGCCCAGCTATAAGCGGTATCCATATCATCAATAAATTCAGCAACGGTCACTTGCTCATTGCCCATTTGTTGCTGCTGGTAACTTTCACTTACACTAGCAAGGTGCCCTTTACCGGTTTGATGCCAAATATTAATAGCACTGGTGTCATTTAAGCGCTTAAATGCTTCAGGTAGTATTTGGTTGAGTACTTGCGCACCTAACGAACCACCCACCACTAAAATATTTATAGGGCTGGTTACTTCGCGCTCAGTAATATCAATCACGCTCTGGCGTACAGGATTACCCACCAGCTCTGATTTGCCATTGGCAAAAGCACTGGGGAAAGCCGCTAACACGCGATTAGCACATTTAGCCAACCACCTATTACTCATGCCTGCTACGGCATTTTGTTCGTGAATCACCAAAGGAATACCCAGACTTTTTGCCGCAATACCTGTTGGGCCAGTTACATACCCCCCCATTGCTAAAACGACGTCAGGGCGTTGTTGTTTTAATACCTTACGCGCTTGCAATATTGCATTAATAACCATGAATGGCGCTTTAATAAGGCGTTTTAAACCATTCCCTCGCACGCCTTTTACATCAATAAAATCAATTTCTATGTTGTGCTTGGGCACGACACTGGCTTCCATTCTATCTGGGGTGCCTATCCAGCTAACTTGCCAACCTTGCTGTTTGAGATAATCAGCAACGGCAATCCCTGGAAAAATATGTCCACCTGTGCCCCCTGCTACAACGACTATTTTTTTACTCATCGCTTAGCTCCACCTGACGTGGCTTGTTTCGTTGCCATCTTGGTCTCAAAATCTACACGTAATAAAATACCGGTTGCTATGGTCATCATTAATAAACTTGAGCCACCATAAGAAATAAACGGCAAGGTTAATCCTTTGGTTGGCAAAATACCGGCACTGGCGCCCACATTAACCATGGTTTGAAACGCAAACCAAATACCAATTGCTAAGGCTAAGTAGCCTTCATATTCTTTGCCGTTTTTAAGCGCGTTTTGGCCAATGAGTAAAGCTCTAAATACTAAAGTACCGAGTACCATTAAAATGCTCAGCACCCCCATAAAACCTAACTCTTCAGCAATAACAGCAAAAATAAAGTCGGTGTGCGCTTCTGGTAAATATTGTAATTTTTGTACGCTGTTTCCTAGGCCTTGGCCAAACCAATCGCCTTGACTATAAGCCATTAGTGATTGCACTAATTGGTAGCCTTTGCCAAAAGGGTCATCCCAAGGTTCTAAAAAGCCAACCACACGCGCCATACGATATGGCTCTAACACAATAAGCCCAACAACTAGCGCAATACCGGTTAAAATAAGTGCAAAAAACTGCCAAAGCTTGGCACCGGCTAAAAACAACAAACCAACCGTAGTAACAAACATCACCACAACAGTCCCTAAATCGGGCTGCATTAAAATAAGTGCTGCATAAACTGCAAATACCGCTATGGGTTTAGCAAAGCCTTTTATGTTTTCTTGAACTTCATTGCGCTTACGGACTAAGTAGCCTGCGATATAACTAAAAAAGAACAACTTAGCGAGCTCCGAGGCTTGAATATTAAACGGTCCTACGGGTATCCAGCGGGTCGAACCATTGACTTCACGTCCTACAATAAGTACCACTAATAACAGTACTAAACCGATTAGTAATAAATAGGGGTTAGCTTTTTTCCACCACGACATAGGTACTTGAGTACTAATGCAAAATAAACAAAACGATAGCCCTAAAAAAATGCCATGGCGGATAGTAAAATGATAAATATTACCAAACAGTCTATCGGCTGTCGGCATTGAGGCACTGGTTACCATCACAAAGCCCACACCAATCAGCATTAGCATGCAATAAAGCAGTGGCACATCATAAAGCTGCGCTGAAGGTTTAGGGGTGAGAGCCTCTTTAATATCCGCAAAAGCAATCATGACTGCCCCTGCAATACACATTGCACAAAATCATCGCCGCGTTGCATATAATTGTTATACATATCAATGCTGGCACAGGCAGGTGCGAGTAAAACGGTATCGCCCGATTTACTTAATTGCTTTGCAAGCGCCACAGCCTCAGACATATTATTGGTTAAATGACCTTTAGCACTCAGTGCCACTAAATCTTTGGCATCTTTACCAAAACAAATCAGCGCTTTTACATGCTTTTCAATATAAGGCTTTAACACCTCTAAATCAGCACCTTTAGCATCACCACCAGCAATAACGACTAGGTTTTCGTGCTTACCCGCTAAACTATCTATTGCCGCCACTGTTGCGCCTACGTTGGTGGCTTTAGAGTCGTTAAAGTATTTAACGCCATTAAACTCACCCACAAACTGACAACGGTGCGCTAAGCCATTAAATTGAGATAATGCGGTTTTGTAATGCGCCTTAGTAATTGTAAATGGGCTGAGTAACGCCATCACTGCCAAGGTATTTAAATAGTTATGCTTACCCACAACGGCTAAAGCACTTACTGGTAAATAAGCTTCGCCCTTTACCATAAAGTGCGCTTCGCTATTGTGCTGTGCTAAGTGGTAATTGCCTTGTGTTTCACCAAAGCTCAGTTGTGGTGCTAACGTGCGATTCACAGGGTGTGTTTGCTTATCGTCAGCATTAATCACTATGTGTTCAGCACCATTATAAATACTTAGTTTTGAATCTATATAGGCTTGGTAACTATCATAACGATCGAGATGATCTTCTGAAATATTAAGCACGGTTGCACTAGTCGTTTTTAGGCTTCGTGTGGTATCAAGCTGAAAACTCGATAGCTCTAATACAAATACATCAAAGTCACCGTCAAGCAAATCCAGTACCGCTGTGCCAATGTTGCCACCGAGTGCCACCTTATAACCTGCGGTTTTTAATACTTCGTAGGCAAGTGTTACTACGGTTGATTTACCATTAGAGCCGGTTACAGCAACGACTGGTTTGCTATTAATGCGCGCAAATAACTCAACATCACCAATCACTTCAACGCCTGCGTTAATTGCCTTAACAATTGCTGGTGTTTTTAAGCTCAGCCCAGGACTAATAATAATCATATCGCAAGCACTGAGCGCCGCATTTTCTAGGTCACCAAAGTGAGTTTTTAATTGAGGTGCGTGCTGATTGAGCAAATCAACACCTGGCGGATTCTCTCTGCTATCGACCACATAAGGCTGTATTGATTGAGATAATAAAAAACGCACAATGCCCAGACCGGTTACACCGAGTCCGAGCACTGTTATGTGTTTATTTTTTATCTCGTTTAAATACTGCATTTATCGGATCTTTAATGTCGCAAGGCCAGCGAGTACCAGCACAATAGAAATTATCCAAAAGCGCACAATAACGCGTGGCTCCGGCCAACCTTTAAGTTCGTAATGGTGATGAATAGGCGCCATTCTAAAAATGCGTTGCCCACGTAATTTGTAAGAGCCAACTTGTAAAATTACCGATAGCGCTTCCATTACAAACACGCCCCCCATAATAATCAGTAACAGCTCTTGGCGAACAAGTACGGCAATAATCCCCAATGCACCACCCAGTGCTAATGAGCCTACATCGCCCATAAATACTTGCGCCGGATACGTGTTAAACCATAAAAAACCTAACCCAGCCCCTACAATAGCGGTACATACCACAACCAACTCACTCGCCAGTGGTAAATGCGGAATATGCAAATAAGCCGAAAAATTAATATTACCCGTTAAGTAAGCAATAATGGCCAGTGCTGCAGCCACTAAAATAGTAGGTACAATGGCTAAACCGTCTAGACCGTCGGTTAAATTAACCGCGTTTGACGTGCCCACCAACGCAAAGTAGGTGATCACGATATAAAACAGCCCCAGCTGTGGCAGTACATCTTTAAAAAATGGCACAACAAGAGATGTTTCTGTCGCTTGTGTGCTGCTCATGTAAAGCGCAGTGGCTACAACCAGTGCAATTACCGATTGCCAAAAGTATTTCCACTTTGCAATAAGTCCTTTTGGATCTTTGCGGATCACCTTACGGTAATCATCAATAAAGCCCACAATACCTAATGAGCCAATTACAAATAAAGTGGCCCATACGTATTTATTAGACAAGTCTGCCCATAATAATGTGCTGGTAAAAATAGCTCCTAAAATAAGTAAGCCACCCATGGTCGGTGTACCCGATTTAGATAGGTGCGATTGCGGACCATCATCACGTACTGTTTGCCCTATTTGCATGCGTTGCAACGCACGAATTAACTTAGGACCAAAATACAACGACATCATCAATGCGGTTAAAATACCTAAAATGGCACGCAGGGTTAAATACGAAAAAACATTAAAGCCACTATAATATTGAGTTAAATACTCAGCCAGCCAAACTAACATGATGATACTCCATTGATGGCTTGTTGCTGGCCATTAATTAAATCGGTTACTAAAAGCTCCATGCGAGAACTGCGTGATCCTTTCACGACAAGGGTAATTTTTTTATCTACTTTGCTAATGCTGTTTTGAATTTGCTGCAGCATTTGCTCACGATTAGAGAAATGGCGATTTGGCAGCCCAAATACATCACTGGCACATTTACTTAATACTCCGAGTGTAAATAACTCATCAATGCCTTGCGCTAATGCGTATTCACCGACTTCTTGATGATATTTACGGGCATCTTCGCCAAGTTCACCCATATCACCGAGTGCCAAAATACGATGACCTTGAATATCACTAAGTAAATCAATCGCAGCTTTCACCGACTTTACGTTGGCATTGTATGTATCATCGATAATGGTAAGTGAATCACTGGCTTCAATTAGGTTAACCCGCCCTTTAACTTCACCCATGGTCGCTAACGCGCTGGCAATGTCCTCAAGTGACACGTCAAACTCACTGGTTAACGCCGCAGCAATAAGCGCGTTACTAATATTGTGTTTACCTGGCAGTGCTAACTTAACCGGCACACTGTGTTGCTTGGTGCACAAAGTAAAGCTTGCGCGAGCTTGTGCATCTAGGCTGATGTCTTCAGCCCAAATATCGAGCTTTTCACTACTCGAAAAACATTTAATATTGCGCGTTGCTAACTTATCAAGCCAATATTGACTAAAGTCACTATCGCAATTGACGATGGCGATGCCATCCTCTTTTAATCCGTCGTAAATTTCACCTTTTGCTTGTGCCACACCTTGCAGGCTACCAAAGCCTTCCAAGTGGGCAGCAGCAACATTACATACCACAGCTACATCCGGTTTGGTCATCGCGGTGGTGTACGCAATTTCACCTATGTGGTTAGCGCCTAATTCAATAACCGCAAAGCGATGTTGTGGCTCTAATCTGAGTAAAGTTAACGGTACGCCAATGTCGTTGTTAAAATTACCTTTAGTGGCTAATACATCCCCTTTACTTGATAAAATAGCGGCACACATTTCTTTAACTGTTGTTTTACCTACACTGCCAGTAATAGCGATAGTTTTAGGTGCAACTTGCGCCATCACTGCTGTACCAATTGTGCCTAATGCAATACGGGTATCGGCAACTACAAATTGAGCAATATCGGTATCAACAGCGTGATCGACAATCACGCCTATAGCGCCTTTTTGTTTTGCTTGTTCAATAAATTTATGACCATCAAAATTTGGGCCCTTAAGCGCCAAAAACACTTCACCATCACACAAAGTACGAGTATCGGTGTTTATATTTATCACCTTGCGATTATCACCTTGATAATCGGTTGCTAGCACATTAGCTAGCCAATCAAAATCCATCGGGATCATGCTTGAGACCCTCTTACTGCTTTTTTTAATTGTTGTTGTACAAATTGGCGGTCGCAAAAATCGATGCGTGTATCGCCTATAATTTGATAGTCTTCATGCCCTTTACCGGCAATTAAAATAACCTCACCGGCTTTTGCGTTATCTATAGCAAATTGTATCGCGGCACCGCGATCGGCCTCTAAATAAGCGTTTTCTGGATGCTCTAATCCCGCAGCTACATCATTAATAATGTCATTAGGGTCTTCAGAGCGTGGGTTATCACTGGTAATGATCACTTTGTCTGCAAACTGCTCAGCAGCTTGTGCCATTAGTACACGCTTTCCTTTATCTCTGTCGCCGCCACAACCAAACACACAACTCACTCCACCTGGTACATGTTGCTGCAGCGCTTGTAACGCTAAAGCCAACGCATCTGGCGTATGCGCGTAATCAACAACGCAAGTAGGCATACTTGGCGCTGTAAATGCTTGCATCCTGCCGGCTACCGGCTGTAAATACTCGCATCCTGCTACTAACTGTGTTAATGGATAGCCTAGCGCTAATAGCGTTGCTAACGCAGCCGTTAAATTATAAAGATTAAATTCACCAAACAGCGGTGATTTTATAGCAACATCACCCCAGCTAGTAGTTAATTGCGCCGAAATACCGGTTGCTGAATACTGAACATCTGAAAAATACACAAACTGTGCATTTTTAGGGGCTAAGTTTTTACGGCCATAACAAATAAGACTATTAAAGCTGTATTTTTCAATCCATTGCTCTGCTTGTCCGTCATCCTGATTAAGAATGACATGGTCAGCATCAAAATCACGAAACAGCATTAATTTAGCATCACCATAGCTTTGCATATCGCCATGGTAATCTAAGTGATCGCGCGACAAGTTAGTAAACACTGCAGCTTTAAAATAGCATTGATCAACACGGTGCTGTACCAAACCATGCGATGACACTTCCATAGCAACCAATTGGTGTTGCTCATTTTTTAAGTCGCTTAAAATACGCTGTAAATCGACTGCTGAAGGCGTAGTATTTTGCAGTGGTGTTAAGTTATCTGGATGGCCGTAACCTAAGGTACCAATAATAGCGGCTTGGGTATGACAAAATTGCGCTAAATGAGCAATCATTGCTGTGGTAGTCGATTTACCATTGGTGCCCGTTACGCCAACTAAATCTAAGTGCTTGCTCGGTTGTTGATAAAATTGACTCGCCAATACAGGCAGTTTCTTATTCAATTCTGAGACTAAATAAAGCGGCTCAAAATCACTTTCAAATTCACACAGTCTGTCGGCAATAATTGCACTGGCACCATTTTCAATTGCTTTACTAATAAAGTGCCCACCATCTAACTGGTGCCCTTTTATCGCCACAAACACATCACCTGGTTTTACATCGCGGCTATCTAAACGCAGCTCGTTTACCATTAAACGTGCTGCATCTATTTCTAAATGTTTTAAAATTGTGTGTAAATCACGCACCATCATCTTTGCCCTTCACGTATGCCACCGAGTCTTTGTCTGGGGCAACGTTTAAAATTCTTAATGAATTAGAGATTATTTCTGCAAACGCTGGACCTGCCGTTGCGCCGCCATAATAAACATCTCCACCGGGCTCGTTGATTAATACCACAACGGCTAATCGCGGGTTACTCGCAGGGGCAATGCCCGCAAAATAACCTACATATTCGTCACCATAGCCCCCTGCGGCGGCTTTTTTAGAGGTGCCTGTTTTACCAGCAGCGCGGTAACCATCCACTTTAACGCGGCGTGCGGTACCGCCTTCTTCAAATACGCTTTCCATCATGTGTACAACGGCTTCAACATCTTCTTGTTGAAAGACACGCTCACCTTCAGGTATAGAATCTTGCTTTAGTACAGTAAGCGGACGATTAACCCCGCCTGCACCTAACATGGCGTAAAAACGTGCCATTTGCGCGGTACTCACGGCAATATTGTAACCAAACGAGAGCGCTGCAATTTCATGATCTGACCAACGGCGGTTAGGGTAAAATAAGCCACTACTTTCGCCTACCATGCCAGTACCACTATCACTGCCAAACCCCACTTTTTGATACAAGCCCACAAAGTACTCTTTGGGTACTGTTTGGCTTATTTTGGTTACTCCCATATTACTGGAGTATTTTAAAATTTCGCGCAGCGTCATTTCGCCATGATTACGGGTATCTTGTACTAAGCTGCCCCCTAAGCGCATCCAGCCTGGGTAGGTATCAACTTTGTCATCCGGTTGGATTGTGCCGTAGTCTAATCCAGCTAAAATGGCTAGAGGCTTAACAGTTGAGCCGGGTTCAAACAAATCGGTAATAGCGCGGTTACGACGTTTATGAGGAGCCGCCCCGCTTAAGTTGTTAGGATTAAATGATGGGCTATTGACCATGGCCAAGACTTCACCGGTTTTAACATCTACTACCATGGCAGAACCTGAGGTCGCTTTATAAGTTAATACCGCTGATTTAACTGCTTTATAGGCAATGGCTTGAATTCGCTGATCAATACTTAGTTGAATGCTTTCAGGCTCTACTCGCTCGCGTTCATCAAGCACTTCAACTTCACGCCCTTGCGCATCTTTGCGAATGGTACGGCGACCTTCTTCACCGGTTAACGCGTTTTCATAAAGCTTTTCTATGCCCTCAATGCCTTTACCATCAATATTGGTAAACCCAATAACATGTGCGCTTACTTCACCAGCAGGGTAATAACGTTTTGATTCATCCAATAAATGAATACCAGGTAGGCGTAAATCACCGATGTAATTAGCCACAGCGGGAGTCACTTGGCGTTTTAAATACACAAAGCGACGAGTAGGATCATCAAGTAATCGCGTGTTAATTTTACTAGGCTCAATGCGCAACACATCAGCCAATTCACGCCAGCGTAAATCATTTTTATAATACAGGGCGGTACGCTTATTTAACTCAGCAACATTTTCACGAAGCGTTTGCTGATCTTCACCGTTTTTGCGTGCTTGCCTAAGTACTTTACTAACCAGTGATTTATGCAGGGCTTTAGGATCCGCATACACGCTTACCACAGGCACACTAACGGCAAGCTCTTTACCGTTACGATCGAAAATCATCCCGCGTTGCACATGCAGTTTTTCAATCCGTACCGTACGTTTATCGCTTTCAGAGCGCGCTTTATCAGGTTCAATTACTTGCAAGTACGCAGCACGCGATACCAAGGTCACAAACACTAAAAAAATCACCGCGCACACTAAAATAAAGCGCCATGCTATTAGGTTATTGACTGGTTTTTTGCCTCGCATTCTCATTGTAATATAATTACCTGCTCATCTTGGCTGGTTGGCCGCTTCATTTCGAGTTGTGACGTTGCCACTTCTTCAATGCGCGCATGTTGTGAATAAAACTCTTCTTCCACTAAAAAATAACGCCATTCTAAATCCAATTCGTCACGCTCTTGGAGCAACGAATCTTGCTCAATTAATTGCGCTCGAGAGAGATGAGTTACTTGCACCACACTCAAGCTTGATGCGAATATCACAACCAACAAGGCCAAGGTGATCTTGTTCGCACCTAGGCCTTTAATTATTTCAAGAAATAAATTGGGTTGGCGATAGCTCGCTTTTTTACTCATCCCAACCTCTGTGCGATCCTTAGCACTGAGCTGCGAGAGCGTGGATTACGCGCCACTTCATCAGCACTTGGTTTAATAGCTTTACCCACTGCTTTTAACGTCAGATTTTTATTTATTTGTGCGTCGGTTAAAGGCAGACCTCTGGGTATCGCTTCTCCCTTACTCTGTTTTTTAATAAATTGTTTAACAATGCGATCTTCTAAAGAATGAAACGAAATAACCACTAAGCGACCACCCGGCTTAAGAACTTTAATCGCCGCTTGTAATGCCGTTTGAATTTCCTCTAATTCGCTATTGATATAAATACGAATAGCCTGAAAAGTCCGCGTTGCAGGGTGTTTAAACTTATCTTTCACCGGTACGGCTTCATCGACTAAATCAGCGAGCTGCTTAGTAGTAGTGATTGGCGTGTGTTCACGCACTTCTAAAATTTTGTGCGCAATGCGCTTACCAAATTTTTCTTCACCTAGCTTTTTGATCACATGAGTAATGTCATCTAATTCAGCCTCAGCTAACCACTGCGCTGCGCTGCGACCTGTACTTGGATCCATTCTCATATCGAGCGGACCATCTTTCATAAAGCTAAAGCCACGCGCTGCGTCATCTAGCTGCGGCGACGACACACCAATATCAAGTAAAATGCCATCAACCTGACCAATAAGATCGTTTTGCTCAGCTACCTCGTATAACTTTGAAAAACGAGAATGAGCAATTGAAAAACGTGGATCATCAGCAAATTTTTCAGCAGACTTTATCGCTTGTGGATCTTGGTCAATGGCCTGTAAACGACCGCTTTCACCTAAGCGCGCTAATATTTGCCCTGAATGTCCGCCACGTCCAAAGGTACCATCCATGTATATGCCGTCTGGCTTAATTGCAAGTGCATCTATGGTTTCGTCCATTAATACGGATACGTGTTCAAATTGCGCTGTCATTAGCTGTTATTTGCCTTTTATTTTGCTGCTAGAGGGTGAAGTTATCTAAATCGTCATTCGGTTCAAAATCACCGAGCCTTTCAAGCTCAGTGTCTTGGCGCATCTGCTCGTGCCAACGTGCTTCATCCCAAATTTCAAATTTATTCATTAAACCCACCAGCATAATTTTTTTGCCAAGTTCTGCATGTGAGCGCAATGAAGGCGCCAACAAAATTCGACCGTTTTTATCAAGCTGATACTCTGTCGCATTACCTAACAACATACGTTGCATCCGTCGTGCTCTAGGATTCATATTAGATATTTTTGCTAAACGGCTTTCTATTTCTAACCATTCAGCAAGAGGGTATAACCAAAGGCAAGGCTCATTGAGTGCAACGGTGCAAATTACCGTTCCCTGATCTTCAGACAATAGCGTATCTCGGTACTTAGTCGGTACCGCAAAACGTCCTTTATCATCCAAACTCAGTGAACTTGCGCCACGAAACATAAAAAGCCTATTGTAAATTTATTTTAATCAACTTTTTGATTAACCCGATCCAGTTTGATCCACTAAACACCACTTTTTACCACAGTGCTCCAGTTTAGGGCTTGACAAGCCTTTTTGTCAAGTAAGTCACCCAGCTTTAGCACCCCGCGAAGCCTGAAAAAATAAGGCTCCGATTAAAGCGGTTGAATTGTTTAATAAAAAATCTGATCAGCCAGTAAAAAATTTTTTATCGTTCTTTTTATTAGCTTGTTGGCATTATTTGCTTAATGAATAAACAGTGAATAATTACAATTTATTTGAGCCCTGCTGACCTTTGTGAATTAGAGTCTGTTCAAACTAGATGCGGTTTAATCGTGTCGCGAGGTTTGGAATCGAGTGGACAAAGAAAAAATCAATCTCGAATGCTCAACACGTCCTAGTTTGTAAAAATTACAAACTATTGTCGCAATAGTTACAGTTATAAACCCACTCAAAATTCGTAAATAAAATACAATTTATATAAAACAATAGGTTAAAGACTGGTTTAATCATTGCATCTAAATAATTACTTTTAAAAAACTATTAAGGATTGATTATGGCTACGGCAACGAAAAGCAAAACTCCTATTGATGCAAAACAAGAGATTGAAGCACCGCTAACAGATAAAGCGACATCAGCAGCGCATGACGCAGTTGATGCATTATCAAGCAAAGCGGCGGCGGCAGAAAGTGGCGTTCGTAAAGGCGCAAGCAGCTCAGCTGAAACGCTTAATGAAAAGCAGTTAGCCGCTCGTGAGAAACTAGCAGAGTGTTCGTCTAAAACGCGTCAACTCGCATCAGAAAACCCATTAGCAACGGCGGGGCTGGCGTTTGCTGCTGGTATGTTAGTTACAGCACTGTTTCGTCGTAAGTAATACTAATGCAAAACCAACACTCAACACCAAGTGAATCACAAGGGACAGATTCGCCGTCATCGGCAAAACACGCCGATGACTGGCAAGATCACGTTGCTAAGCTTGCTGACTATGCAGCGCAGCTCAAGGATGATTATCATCAACAAGGAAAGTTGACACATCAGCTGGCAATAGCAGAGTGGAAGCTATCGCTAAGATCCTTAGCACTGATCACCATTCTACTAGGATGTTTTGCCAGTGGCTTGGTGTTACTGTGGGTGGGATTTTTAGGTATTGTAGGCTTTGCCACCTTTGATCTGTTTAGCTCTATTTGGCTGAGCATTGCAGTGGTGATCAGCCTACAAATTTTATGCTTAGTTTGGCTGTGGCGAAACGCCGTTTATCTAAGCAAAAAAATTGGCTTTACTAAAACGCTAAATAGCCTAAAGCAGCTGCTTAAATTATAAGGCACACACAATTATGTTAATCAATTATTTGATCAACTCACCGAACGCTCGCGTGCAACAGCTAGATAAAGAAGTTGTTATGCGATCAGAGCTAAAACGTCAGCATCTTGCAGCTATAAAATACAGAGCCAAACGCTTTGCAGCAACAAAAGTGGGGCTCGCCAGCGCGTTTGCAGCTGGCGCTGTAGTTGAGTCTGCTAAAGGTGATGCTAACACGATAAAAAAATACACTTGGTTATTAAAGCTACTTGCTTAAAAGTCATTCCCGCATCTATTCATCACGACAATGAGCCAAAAAAACCATTTTGATAATCGCTAACAGCCTGGCGAATTTCAGCCTCGGTGGTCATTACAAACGGTCCCATATGTGCAATTGGCTGATTAAGCGGATCACCTGCTAAAATCAGAACACCTGCTGCTTTTTCGGCACGTATGCAAATATCACTCGATGGCTCAACAATAAGTAATTTTCCTGCATCAAAGGTTTCACCTTGCGCTGATTCTAATGACCCAGTGTGTATGTAAATCATCACTTTTTGCTGTTTTAAAGCCGGTAAATTAAGCCCTTCACCCGCAGGCAAAACTACATCGGCTATAGCGCCATTAGCAGCTAAATTTTGTAAGCTTGCAGCCAATTGGTGTGATTCAAATTGCCATGTCCCTGCTAGCGCTTTAAGACTAATACCTTGTTGATTAGTAAAACTCGGTGCTGGATGCTCTGTGGTATCTTGGTATTGAGGCTCACGCATTTTTTGAGCACTTGGCATATTGAGCCAAATTTGAAAACCATGTAAGCCTTGTTCAGCATCGGCAAGGGGCATTTCACTGTGCATAACACCGCTACCGGTGCTCATCCATTGCACGTCACCGGCGCGAATTGCTTCTGTGTTACCCATTTGATCTTTATGCTCAAATCCTCCTTTTAAAATATAGGTAAAAGTTTCGATACCGCGATGAGGGTGAGGAGGAAAACCACCAATATAGTCACTCTCATCATCAGATTTAAGCTCATCAATCATTAAAAATGGGTCTAAATATTTACCATCAAATCCTGGAATACGACGAATATTAACACCATCCCCATCTTGGGTAGCATAAGCAGTTAAAACTTTGGTTATTTTCATTTTTTTTGCCTAAAATAGGTTAAGTAAAAGTATAAAATATTAATTTATTATTATGACTTTACCCGAAAATTAATTAATAAATTTCAGTTATATACAATAAAAGTAAATTTAATATTTGCGATATAACCTTAGTACATTAAAGGTTATTTATGGTAAAACTATTGGTTAGAGTTTTACCCTATATTTATTTGGATACGATTATTTTTACTGCATCATTAAAACATCAGCTTTATCGACTACTTATGCTAATTTGCATGCCTGGGATCGCTGTGATCTTAATTACCTTATGGTTTAGTCGCGATGCAGCACTTAAAGAAAGTGAAAAAAAAGTAATGCATATTGCTGATCATTTAGTTTTACAGCAAAAAAATATTATTGATGATGTACAACGCCTGACCCTATTCTTAGCAAACAAGCACATAAATATTACCAAAATGTCGGTCAATTGCCCGCCTTACTTTTTAGACTTACAAACATTGTATAGCAACATTGCTAATGTGAGTGTTTATGATCGACAAGGCAATATTATGTGTGCAACCAATGGCAATAACCAAGATATAAATATTAGCGATCGTCAATACTTTCAACATGCCCTCACAACTAAAGCGTTTTCAATTGGCTCTTATCAAATTGGTAGAAGTATTAATGCGCCCAGTCTGGCTTTTGCTTCGCCAATATTAGATGAAAACGGCGAAATTACAGGTATGTTAGTTGCTGCAATTGCTTTGCAATGGTGGAATTCAGCGCTTAATAATTTAAATCTGCCCAATAATTCACGCGCAGTGATTACTGATTCTAACAGCTTAGTTTTAGCTAAGTTTCCTTTTTCAGCCGATCGATTAGGTAAAAAAATAACCAATGAAGACCTTGATCATAGCCAACAAGCCGGAATAATTTACAGAGGGAATGATGGGGCGAGCCGGATTTACAATCACACAACGCTTTATAAAGATAATAGCGGTAATCAACTGTCAATTTATATTACTCAGCCAGTTGATAAAACGATTGAGCAGATAGATATTAACTTTGTAAAAATGGTTTTAGGGTTTTTAATGACCATTCTTCTTTTAGCCGTATTGGCTAGACGATTAGTTAATAAAAGCATTTTAAATCCGATTAAAAGTTTAACGCGGGCGGTTAACCGCTTAGTGGCCGGTAATATGCCTCATGACGATGAGCAGCCCAATAGTCCTGAGCTAAATAAACTTTACCATCGTTTTAAATACATGGCCGAAACTCGCTTAACGGCTGAAGCATCCCTTAAACATAAGCATGACGAGCTCAATAGCCTGCTTAATGCATTACCCGATGCTTTTTTACGCGTAGATGCCAATGGCAATATTCTTGATACCGGTGGACGTATTAAATCGTTAAATTATAGCCATTCAACACCCCCTAAAAAATTATCGTGTTTATTCTCTGATGCTAATTTAAAACAAGTGCAAGGGTACTTAATACCCCTGAACGCCCCTGTCACTGTTGAGCTTGAACATAAACAAGATAATCATTTTTATGAAGCTAAAATTAGCCCAATGAAAAAAGCCGATGAGTTTATTATCGTTATTAGGGGCTGTTGATCTTTGTAGTACATATATCAATCAGCCCACATTGGTAGCCACATCATAGTAAATGCTAAAGCGAGCATTGAATGATAATTTCGTTCAAGCTTTTCATACCGCGTGGCTATCCCTCTATATTGCTTAATACGGCCAAATGCATTCTCAACCAAGTGCCGATATTTATACATGCACCAGTCAATATCTTCATTGCCTACTAAACTGTTGCCCTTACGTGGAATAACGGGTGTAGCGTTATTATCACGAACAAACGCTCTCAGTTTTTCACTGTCGTAGCCTTTATCTGCGACAACCATATTACTTGTTGGGCAATTAGCTACGAGTGACTCTGCATGGACGATATCATGCGTATTTCCACAGGATAATTCATAATAAACAGGCAACCCTCCGCTATCGACTGCAAGATGAATTTTCGTAGAATTTCCACCTCGGCTCTTTCCAATTGATTCATTGTCAGCAGTTCTTGCACCGCAACTATGTTGATGAGCCCTGACAATACTGCCATCAATGAAGACCCAATCCATGTCCGCATCACGAGATAATGCGCGAAACAGTTCATTCAAAATCCCTTTTTTGGACCATAAATTAAACCGTCTGTAGATAGCACTCCAACGGCCAAAATCAGAAGGTAAATCTCGCCATGGAATACCTGTGCGCATCTTATACAGTATGCCTTCGAGCGTTTTTCTATGGTCGGGCTTATTATAAATTCGACCACTTAAGTACATTACTTTTGATAAGACATTCCATGTCCCGTCTGTTAGCATTAATCTTGGCATGTAGGTTCGGTGTAAAGTTTTCTGGCGAATTCAATTATACCTTATCTTCATGCTGTTTGTTTTTCATACCACAAAGATCAACACGCCCTA
>NZ_AUTH01000025.1:0-3690 GCF_000497975.1 Pseudoalteromonas sp. TB41
TCGATTCTCCTTTTAAATTCAACTTAATTGCACCATGAATCAGCCTATCTAAAATAGCATCAGCGTGCGTTGATTCGCCGATCATTTGGTGCCAATTTTCCTGTGGTAACTGACTAATGATGATGTGTGATTTATAACCATATCTAGCATCGACTAATTCAAGTAAGTCGCTTCGTTGCTGAGCACTGAGTGGCTCTAGCCCCCAATCGTCTAAAATAAGTAAGTCGTATTTAATGAGTTTACCCAATAATTTTCGATAACTGCCATCGGCCTGTGCTAGAAATAGACTTTCAAGTAATTCTTTTAATCGAATATAGAAGACACTTTTTCCTTGTAAACAGTGCTCGTGACCCAAGGCACACGCGAGGTAGGTTTTGCCACAGCCTGTGGCGCCTGTAATTAATATATTCTGATGTAAACCCAGCCAGGTGCTTTGGCTGAGGCTGCGTATTTGTGCTTTATCTAGATTGCGCTTCGGCGAGTAAATGAGTTGATTTAACTGACCCGGTACGCGGAATTTTGCTTGTCGCACCAGTCGCTCTATTTTTCTTTGGTCACGCGTATCAATTTCATGTGTTAGCAATAAACTGACGCGCTCTATAAAGCTTTGTTCTTGATATAGGTTTGGCTGTTCAAGCTGCTGCTTGAGTGCTTGCTTTATACCCGATAACTTGAGCAATTGAAGTTGCTGATTAATTGTTTCTATCATGTTTACATTCCTTAATGGTAGTAATCTGTGCCACGTATGTTGCTGTGTGTAATTGGCTTTTCTGGCTCTGTTTGGAGTGTGGGTAATGGTTGTTGGTCTAACCCTTTTTGCAGCATTTGCTTAATAGATCTGTGTGTGGTCGTATTCATGCAAATTGCTCGGTAACATGCTCGCTCGAGGCGTTCTTTTGAATACGTTTTAGCTAAACTTAATACCCCTAAACAGGTGCGATAAGCTTGCTCTGGATGACGTTTGCTATTAAGCAATAATTCAACGACTTGATGAGTATAATCACCGATACTCAATGCCCATGAGCGTAAATTTATCGGTGACTGCTCATGCTGTTTTTGATGCGCCTTTGGCATATGATGTGTCTGTGTCGTATGTCCGCCTAAACGGTTTGAGCGAGGATGCTGTGCTATTAAAGTGCCGTCATAATAAAGCTGCACGAGTTGATTGGATATGTGTGCGCGTAATTGTTTTTTAACCCACAGATAAGGCACGCTGTAGTAATGTTTTTCTATTTCAACATGGTAATCAATATGCACACGTACTGTTTTGATTTGTGTATATTGATAGGGCTTTTCAGGCAATGGCTTTAATGCGTTTTTATCCACCATATCAAATAGCTGTTTGCGTGATTGTTGATATTGCTTCATCACCTTATTGTTCATCATATCCAGTAGCTTTGCTATTTCATGATTGAGTTGCGCTAAGCTGTGGAAGGTTTGGTTACGTAAGCGTGCCATGATCCAACGCTCAACAATTTGTACGCCGACTTCAGCCTTCGATTTATCTTTGGGTTTATAAGGTCTAGCCGGAATGACAGCAACGTTAAAGTACTCGGCTAACTGGTGGTACGTCGGATTTAAATCAGGCTCGTAGCGACAGGTTTTACTGACAGCACTTCTGAGATTATCGGGAATAACAACGTCAGGAACGCCGCCTAAAAATTCAAAGCAACGCGCATGACTCATTACCCAATCTTCAAGTTGCTGACTATACGTTGCTTCAGCATAGGTATAATTTGATGCACCTAGTACAGCAACGAATATCTGAGCAGTGCGCTTTTCTTGTGTCGTCGGACAAGTAATGGTAATTGTGGGGCCACAATAATCCACAAACAGCTTTTCACCCCCTTTATGCTGCTGACGCATTGAGAGTCGCTGGGTACCTAACCATTGTTTATAAGCTCGGCAGAAGTGACTGTAGCTGTAATAAGGCTCACCCACTTTTTCAAGTAACTCATCAAATACGAGCTGTAATGTTAGGTGTTTATGTTGTTTTAAGTCTTTATTGATATTTAACCAGTCAGGCGTTGGGTGTCTTTTTTTACGCGTTGAGAAGCGCTTGAGTTTGGTGTTGAAAAATGTATTTTGCTGTTTATCCTCTGGTATTGGCCATTGATTTAAGCCTAACTCATTGGCCTTTTTAAGGTAATTAGCCACAGTACCAGGTGAAATATTTAAACTTCTGGCAATCTCTCGATGGGATAATTGTGCTGAGTACTTCAGCCGTAAAATGGAATGTAATTTACTCATAGATATAGGTCTTGTTGTCATTGTTGTTATCCTCATCAAACGATTCAGATAACGGTTTAACACACCTACAAAAATGATAAAACGTGAACTCGGTTACGAGTGGTATTAAGCTTTGATCGGCAAAATCATTAAGAGCATAAATGTGATCATTTACAAGTGATTTTAGTGATCAAAGCTTAATGAGAATAAGCGATCAAAGTTAATGCAATTGGGTGATCAAAGCTGGAGAGAATATGCACCTTGGAATAAAAATAAGCTTGTAGGACAAAAGTTACCTCTAAAATTACAGCAAATATGGGCTATCCGAATACGACTGGAACTTTTTCATAAAATAAGAGATCTAGCACTATTTAACCTAGCCATAGATAGCAAACTAAGAGGGTGTGATTTAGTTTCACTAAAAGTTAATGACATTGCACATGGTAAAGCAATCCAATCACGGGCAATAGTCGTTCAAAAAAAGACTGGTATGCCTGTTCAATTTGAAATTACTGGAAATACAAGGAAATCAATTGTGGCGCTCATAGAGCAATTTACTCTCAATTCTTATGATTACTTGTTTAAGTCACGAATTCATTCCTCTGAACACCTTTCAACCCGTCAATATGGACGTATAGTTGACTCTTGGGTCACCTCAATTGGGTTAGATAAGACTCAATATGGCACTCATTCAATGAGACGTACCAAACCATCACTAATTTACAAAAAAACTAAAAATTTAAGAGCCTGTCAGCTTCTACTTGGCCATAGAAAACTAGAGAGCACTGTCAGGTACTTGGGAATAGAAGTTGATGATGCGTTAGAAGTATCAGAACAGATCGATGCTTAAATTTGAACCTAAGCCAGACTCGAAGTTAGAGTCTGGCACGTGCACAGACTGTGTAAAAACTAATTTTTAATAAATTGTCTTGGGTATGTTCTTAGTTTGAAACCATTTAAGATGGTTGCGATCGATTTTTTCTCAGTATCGCAATTTTCTCCGCGCGAGCGAAACTGCTATGGCAACGCTACTCTAATTGCTTTACTTAGGCCGTTAACTCCCATAATTGTTATCATTCTTCTGAAGTTGTAAGCTAGGACATGAAGACTTATTTCTGTCCCCACGCTTTTTAAACCTCGTGTTAGTAAGTGGGTAGCTCCCATCCAGAGTTTAATTGTGCCAAAGGGGTGCTCAACAGTTTGCTTGCGATGAAGCATCAATTCAGGTTCATTCTTTAGCTTTTGAAGCATTTCTTCTGTCAGAATCTCATGCACCCACCGCCTTATTCGCCTAGGGTCTTTTTTAGAGTTAGTGCACTGACTTCTTATTTTACAATCTCGACAAGCAATGTGATTGAAGTAAACATCAAGGTATTTACCTTGCTCAAATACCTGCATTCGATTTTGAAGTTCATTACCAGCGGGGCATAAGTAAATATCTTTATTTGCATCGTATTTGAA